>CAZLRY010000076.1:0-7530 GCA_964561675.1 uncultured Chitinophaga sp. | reverse complement strand
GCTTTGGGCCAGATGGCACCGGTAGGACAGGCATGCAGGCATTTACCACAGGAGGTGCAGGTGATCGATTCACCCCAGGGGGTATCGAAGTCGGAGATGATCCGCACCTGGTGGCCGCGGTTCTTGATATCCCAGTTATGCGCGCCTTCTACTTCGTTACATACACGGACACAACGGGTGCACATGATGCAGCGGTTGTGATCGAGTACATACCAGGGATGTGAGGTATCCACTTCGCATTGCGGGAACAGGTGCGGGTAACGGATATGATCGAGACCCACATGATAGCCCAGATCCTGCAGTTCACATTTGCCATTGGCCACACAAACCGCGCAGACGTGATTGCGCTCGGCGAATAGTAATTCAGTCGTAATCCGCTGGTATTTACGGATACGATCCGTATTGGTGCGGATGATCATGTTCGGGGCCACTTTGGTGGTACAGGCACTGAGGAGTCTATTCACGCCTTCAATTTCCACGAGACAAAGCCGGCAGGCACCGATATCTAAAATGCCTTTCAGGTGGCACATGGTGAGTATGTCGATTTCATTTTCCCGGCAGATCTCCAGGATGGTCTTGCCCGGATCGGCTTCTATTTTTTTATCATCTATGATAATCGGTATCGTATTCATAAAACGTCGTTGAGTCGTTCAGGTTAATCATGATGCAGGATCCGGCTCTCATATTCGGACCGGAAATGCCGAAGGGTACTCAGCAATGGATTGGGGGCGGAACCACCCAGTCCGCATAAACTGGTTTCCTTCACATATACGGCCAGTTCTTCCAGCCGGTCGAGATCTATTTGTGTGGCTTTGTTGTCACAGATCTTCTGCAGCAGGTCATGCATCATACGGGTACCTACGCGGCAGGGAACACATTTACCGCAGCTTTCATCCATGCAGAATTCCATAAAGAAGCGGGCCACATCCACCATGTCTGAACTTTTATCCATGATGATCAGTCCGCCGGAACCCATTATGGATCCAAGGTTGACCAGCGATTCGTAATCCATCTTTACATCGAGGTGTTCGGCAGGAATACAACCACCGGAAGGTCCACCGGTCTGGGCCGCTTTGAATTCTTCACCGTTCTGTATACCACCACCGATTTCAAAAACAATTTCACGCAGAGTGGTACCCATTGGTACTTCAATCAGTCCGGCGTTATTGATCTTGCCGGCCAATGCAAATACTTTTGTTCCCGCACTTTTTGCCGTACCGATCTCGCTGTACCACTCCCCGCCGTTGCGGATGATCGGGGCAATAGCGGCATAGGTTTCTACATTATTAATTAAGGTAGGCTTACCCCAAAGACCGGATTCGGCCGGGAAGGGAGGTCTTGGTTTGGGAGTACCCCGTTTTCCTTCAATAGAGGCGATCAGAGCGGTTTCTTCGCCGCAGACAAAGGCACCGGCACCAATGCGTACTTCCACCTCAAACGAAAATGCAGTGCCCAGAATATTATTTCCCAGCAGTCCCATTTTCTTAGCCTGTTTGATCGCCTGTTCAAACCGTTTGATCGCGAGCGGGTATTCACCGCGGATATAGGCATATCCTTTATTGGCACCAATGGCATAACCGGCAATGGCCATGCCTTCGAGTACCCGGTGCGGATTGCCTTCCAGCACACTGCGGTCCATAAATGCACCCGGGTCGCCCTCGTCGCCGTTACAGATCACATATTTCTGGTCATTGACATATTTATAAACACTTTCCCATTTTAATCCTGTGGGATATCCTGCACCACCTCGTCCGCGGATACGGCTTTGTTTTACTTCGGCGATCACTTCTTCCGGACTCAGTTCAAAGAGTGCTTTATCGAGGGCGAGGTAGCCATCGTGGGCGAGATATTCTTCAATCCGTTCAGGATTCAGTTGACCGCAGTCTTTCAGCGCAATCTTGAATTGTTTTTTGAAATAGGGATCTTCCCGGGCATCGATAAACGGCTTTTCTCTTAAATCTGCAAAGAGTAAGAGGTCTTCCAGCGGTTTCTTTTCCACCAGCTGGCTTTGCACAATCTTTTCAATATTGGTACAATCCACTTTCTGGTACATGGTATGACCGGGCAGGCATTTCAGCAGTGGTCCCTGGTTGCAGGGACCCATACAGCCGGTGGGAATTACTTCCACTTCATTTTCCAGTCCGCGGGTCTTAATTTCTTCCTGCAGTTTCTTCATCACTTCTTCAGCACCGGATGAAAGGCAACCGGCTCCGCAACACACACAGATCTTTTGCCTGGTTTGATTCATTTCTTCCCGGTTCTTTTCCGTCTGGATGATCGTCTTTAGTTCTTGCCGGTTCATATCTTTCCGATTTTAGCGTTGATTTTCTGGATAATATCTTCGGGTATGGCCTTGGCCTGTACTTCCTCATCAATGATTACAGCCGGGGCCAGTCCGCAGGCACCGATACACCGGGCCACCTGTACGCCGAGTTTATTATCCGCACTTACTTTACCTGCACCAATCCCTGTATGTTTTTCGATGGCCTGCAGGATCTGCTGGGCGCCTTTTACATAACAGGCGGTACCGGTACAAACCAGGCAGGTATGCTCACCTTTTGATTTCAGGGAAAAGAAATGGTAGAAGGTAACGGTGGAGTATACCCGGGAAGGAGGCAGGTGAAGGGCTTTAGTGATGTAAGTCAGCACTTCTTTAGGTAAATAGCCATAGGCATTCTGCGCGGTGTGCAGTATTTCAATCAATGCATCGGGCTGGTAGTGCTCTTTTTTGAGTTTGGCAGCGATCAGTTTTACGCGGGGATCCGTTTTAGCCAATTCCTTTTCCGGAACAGCGGTAGCGCTTTTCATAAATAGTTCTCCCGGATTTTTATAGTTGAATAAAAATGAGTAAGAAGGGCAATCGTTATTGTACGTGGCGGACAGATCATAATGCCTTGTACTATTTGGGACAATGCGAAGCTATACCCGTCATTCAGGGGCATATATGATTTACGTCATACATTATACTGTTGTTTAGCAATCTGTTACTTACAGGATAGTCTTGTCTTTTTGAAAGGGAATAAACTGACAATTAGCTGACAATACTTAGTAGCGGATGGAAAGCTTATCATATTGGAGTCTGATAGTCGTCATAGCCCGATGATTCAAATCAGTCTAATATAGCATCCGCTTAGCAACCTAAATTCATCGCCATATGAATTTCTATTTTTCAGGTTTGTATTTCCTTCCACTACTAATTGGCGGAATACTCCTCATCGCACCGGCGGCCTTTTCCCGGATAATAGTGATCGTTAGCTCCCTGGTACTGTCTGCACTTGCTTTTTATGTTTTCCTGAATGTAAATGAACCCCTTTATTTCAGCGTTCCGCACTATGTAAATGAAATAGTGGCGGGAGCAGATATACTGATGCTATTGTATTTTGGCTGGGTGGCCATACAGCGTAAAAGCTGGCTGGTGGGTGTGATGAGTATTGTACAACTGGCGGGTCTTCTATACCTGTTGAAGAATCTCTCTGCCGGTGAGTCCATGCAGTTCATGGTGGACAAGCTGAGTACCTTTATGTTTCTCCTTATTAATATTGTCAGCGGGATTATTGCTGTATTTACCCTGCGCTATATTGAGGAAGAAAACTGTTCCGCATTCCGTAAAAAATTCTTTATCGCCCTGCTCTTCTTTTTTATCGGGGCGATGAACCTGGTGGTATCCGCGGATAATCTTGAATACTTCTTCCTGTTTTTTGAACTCACCACCCTGGCCTCCTTCCTCTTTATCGGATTCAGGAAAGATGAAGTCTCTGTTAAAAATGCACTGACGGCCTTATGGATGAACCAGGTGGGCGGTATCGCCATCCTGGCCGCTATCTTTTTTATTGCTTATAATGGATATGGTGAAATCACTTTCAGTAACCTGCTGGCCCATGCCAATGCAGCTGGTATCCTTTTACCCCTGGCGCTGTTGAGTATTGCGGCCTTAATTAAAGGGGCCCAGCTGCCCTTCAGCAAATGGTTGTTGGGAGCCATGGTGGCCCCCACACCGGTGAGTGCTTTATTGCACTCCTCTACGATGGTAAAGATTGCACCTTTTATTATACTTCGTTTATCACCCGCATTAAAAGACACGCCTGTGGCCATGGTCATCATCGGGCTGACCGGATTTGTATTTATTGCTTCAGCCATCAGTGCATTGTCGCAGGATAATTTCAAACGCATCCTCGCTCATTCCACGATTGCCTTACTGGCCCTGATGATCATGATGGGTGCTGTGGGTACACCGGTAACGGTGGTGGCTTCACTTGTACTCATGCTCTTTCATGGTATTTCCAAGTGTATGCTCTTCCTGAATGCAGGCGTACTGGAGCGGGTCTTCCATCTCAAACAATCATCCGATATGGATCGCCTCGGGGAAAGCGGACCTTTTACTGCTCTGGTGATGACAATTGGTTTTATGTCTTTATTATTGCCTCCCTTTGGGGCTTTTATCGGAAAATGGCTGAGTATTGAAACGTTAGGCGCCCTGGCTACGGATAAGAAATTACTGGGTGCCCTGGTGATTGTAGCGGTTGCAGGGGGTGGTGCCGTATTGTCCCTGCTTTATTTTAAAGTGATGGGTCTGCTGATCAACCGCAATGGTGAAAAGGATCAGATCCGTTTTGAGAAAACCGGTCCATACTATTCACATACCATTTATATATTACTCGGACTCGTACTGGCCACTATGGCGGGCCTGCCTTTATTACTCACTTATTATTTTGCGCCGGTTGCTTCAGCTACGATCGGACAACCGGTGCCGGTGCTTACGGAGGGATGGAATCTTTTTATCGGCAGCATGCGTATCCCGTTAGTCCCGATGCTGATCGCTTTCTTTTTATTGCCAGTTACCGTGGTGGTGGCCATGTTTATCCGTTTCCGCCAGGTGGACAGGGCCAAGGAATATATGTGCGGAGAGAAAGTAAACTATGCTTTTTCTTCCTTCTACTTTTCAACAGACAGGGCTATCCCGTATTTTTCAGCCGCGGGTATCCTGTTTTTTATAGCGCTGATCATGGTGGCATTGATTTAAAACGAATGTTATGAATGAGTACCTGATCCCGGTTTTACTGATTGTACTGGCTCCGGTTATTGGCGGACTGGTTTATGGCTTTGACCGTATCGTGAAGGCCAGGATGCAACGCAGAATCGGACCTCCCCTTTTACAACCCTTTTATGATTTCCTGAAACTGGCCGACAAACGGCAGATGATGGTGCATTCCACCCATGCTTTCCTTGGCATCATGCATTTTGTTTCACTCTGGTTTGCACTTGCAGTCCTGTTACTCGGTGGCGACCTCATCCTGGTGATTTTCCTGCACCTCCTGTCAACTTCCTTATTGATCCTGGCCGGCTACAGCACCCGCTCGGTCTTCAGTCATTTAGGGGCGAACAGGATGGCCATCAGTGTATTGGCTTATGAACCGGTGTTGATTATTATCGCCGTGTCCATTTTTATGATCAATGGAAGTTTTGATACATCTGTCGTATTTGCTACTGATCAGCCCTTGTTATATAAAATGCCGCTGGCTTTTGTTGCCCTCTTACTAATATTACCCATTAAACTGAAAAAGTCACCCTTCGATGTAGCCGAAGCTCACCAGGAGATCACCGGCGGAGTGGAAATTGAATATTCCGGTTTATTCTTTGAAGCGGTATATACCGCCAAATGGCTGGATTATATTTTCTGTTATACCCTGGTCTTTCTGTTTGCAGGTAGTAATATTTTATTGGGCATCGGATTAGTTGTATTCACTTTCTTTTACCTGGCTGCATTGGACAACTCCACGGCAAGGGTTAATTATAAACAAATGCTGCGTTTCTCGCTGGGGGTGGCATTCACTTTAGCTTTTATTAATTTATTAATCAATAGCCTTATATGAACCTGGCTTCTTACAGAAAGAAATCACCCTGGATCCTGCATTTTAATGCAGGAGGATGCAATGGCTGTGATATTGAGATCCTGGCCTGCCTGGGTCCCAAGTATGATATTGAACGTTTCGGGATGATCAATACGGGCAACCCGAAACAATCGGATATATTATTAATCACCGGACCGGTCACCAAACGCACCCGCGAACGGCTGGTGGAGATCTATGCACAGATGCCCGAACCCAAGGTGGTGATCAGTTGCGGTGCCTGTGCCAGTACGGGTGGTGTGTTCAGGGGCATGTACAACTGTGAAGGCGGGGTGGATCAGTTTATCCCGGTGGATGTGTATGTATGCGGTTGTGGTACCCGTCCCGAACAGATCATTGATGGAGTGGTACAGGCCCTGGGTATCCTGGAAAAGAAAACAAAAGCACTGGAGGAATCTGTAAAACTGAAAAAAGAAGCCTGGCAGGAAGATGGCCAGCTGAACAGAAGGAATATCGCTGATGAGATAAAACCGTTACTGGCATGAAAAAAATTGAAACCACATTAGCCAACCTGCGTCAGGACATTGCGGCTTTTTATAAGCCGGAGCTGCATCATTTTATGGTGATGAATGCTGTTGAAACCGGCGAACAAATGGAAGTGCAATGGTTCTTTGCGGATTATGCGCATCCCTGTGCCACCACTTGTTTCTATACTATGATTGGCCGGGATGAAGAAGTACCATCGATTAAAGACATTGTTTTATCTGCCTGGGTGGCGGAGGCCGAACTGGTGGACCTGATGAATATCAACGTAGAAAACACAGCGAAGGGATTTGTCCTTGAACCTGATTTTGAAAGCGGACCATTATTAAAGAAAAAATGATATGGGAAGGCAATATGAAATACCGGTAGGCGCCCAGCATATATCGTTGCTGGAGCCCCTGCATTTTAAGTTTACGACAGAGAATGAAAAGATCATCAGCACGGATGCGAATGTATACTATGTACACCGGGGTATCGAACAGGCCTGTGTGAGCAAGTTCAAATTCCGCCAGGTAAGTTTTGTGGTGGGACGTGTCTGCGGATTATGTTCCATCTCTCATACCACAGCCTATTCTCAGGTGGCCGAAAAATTACTGAAGATCGAGATCCCCAAACGGGCGAAGTACCTGCGTATGTTGGTGATTGAACTCGACCGGATCCATTCACACCTGCTTTGCCTGAGTCACGTAGCGGAGAACTCCGGCTTTGAAGCACTCTTTATGAAAACCATGCAGTACCGCGAATTTTCCATGGAACTGCTCGAAGCCGTTTGCGGTAACCGGATACAATATGACTTTTCCATTGTTGGTGGTGTGGCCCGTGACCTGAAACCGGAGATCGGTCAGCTGATCCTGCAACGACTGAAAACATTTATGCCCCAACTGGAAGAACTGGTGAATATATACGAGAACAACTGGACACTGTCGTTGAAGAATAAGGGGGTGGGAGTACTTACGAAACAAGATGCGATGCTGCTGAATGTTGTCGGTCCCTTTGCCCGGGCTGCTGGTCTGGCGGTGGATGTACGCGATGAAACAGAGGACTTATTGCCCTGGAAAGAAGTGGGCTTTGAAATGATCACGGATACGGCCGGTGATGTGCATGCACGGAATATGATCCGCTTAAGGGAGATCTATGTATC
>CAZLRY010000075.1:7909-12116 GCA_964561675.1 uncultured Chitinophaga sp. | reverse complement strand
CGTTTCCGCTTGCCCAGGTTTTCCAGGGTGAGCGGGTTATTGGGTTTCTTTTTTTCAAGGAGTTCATTCACGGCGGCCAGGGCTTTTTCAAATTCGCCGATTCCGGCAAGGTTAACGCTGTAAGGGAGCCGTTCGGGCAGTGTATAATTGGAGTCGATAGCAAATGCCTTTTCGTAATTCTCGATACTGGTCCGGTAATTTTTCATTTTCCCATAAAGATTACCCATGGCGAGGTAGGCATCCACAAAACCGGGATCGGTTTTAACGGCCAGTTGCAGAAGACCGAGTGCGTTGGCATAATTGCCATCTGCTGCCCGCTCATAAGCCTGGTCAAAGTATTGCTGGGCTTTTTTATTTACTTTACCCGGGTCGTAGGGCTGGGTAAAAGAAATAAGCTGAATGCAGCAATAAACCAGGAGAAGAAAAAGTTTTTTCATGGATCTGTTGATAGAGTTTAAAGGTACTCATTCCTTTTTCCTGTCATAGTCTGTATTGCGAAATTTTATGTAATTTTTTAAAAACAGGCATCGTCCAACAAATTACTGTTTATGGGCAAATCTCTTCTGACAGGGTTCCTGTTGATTGTTTTGATTCAATGCAGGGCACAGGTTGATTTTTCCCCGGCACTCTGGCAAGATATTGACAGTTCGATCGGCAAGAAGGAGCGGTTAAAATCACTGGCCTTTCGCGTGGATCAACTGCTGCCCGCTGCCTTTAAACAGGGAAATAACCTCGCGGTTGCCCGTTGTCTCGACTACCAGCTCCGGCTGCGTGACCTGCTCACGGAAGACAGCCTCTATTTCCATAATTCAAGGACGATCGACAGCCTCCTGCGGTTGTCTCAGCTATCTGCAGAACTGAAGGCCTCCCTCCACCTGCAAATGGCCAGGCGGCTGTACTGGTTTGCGCGGAAGTACTTCCGGTTCAGCCGTATACTGTATGAGCGAAAGGAACAACCGGTGAATTATGCGGCACTTTCCAACCAGGCATTGTGCCAGCTGGGGCGCGATCATTTTATAGCCGCCCGTCAACTCGCGGCTGGTCTGAAGGACCTGGCCCTCCCGGACATTCTCTGGATGTCTTCCGATCCCCTGCAGTTTCTTTTCAAACCGGCTTACTATGATATCCTTACCGCCGAACAGATCTCACAGGAGGGCAAGGGGTATAGTTATGAGAATCCTTTTACACAGGAGGATTCGGACGTATTCGCTTATTCGCCGGATGTGTTCATACAACGAATGGGGCAGTTCCGGTTTGCTGATACCGTTAAACGGAATGTAATTCGCTTATACCAGGAATGGCTGACCTATAACCGGTCTGCACTGGGTACCTATTATTTCATTGAGAGCCTGGCCCGGAAATATTGTTTTGACCTCACCCAGATGGTATATGATCATCCGGATGGATGGTTGTTGAAGTATGAACAATATCTCATCGACAGAACAAGAGCCGACTACAATACGGTGAAGGCCTATGCGGTCTACCAGCTATGCCTGATCTGGAATCAGCAGGCAAAAAAGTACTGCCCGGAATTTGACAACTACAGAAACAGTTACCGCAAGGAAGCTGGTGGGGACTTTGATACCAGCTATCGCTACCACGGGGTGAAGGCCCTGCAACTCTTCCGTGATAACAGGCAGGTGCTGGATAGTTTCAATTATCTGAAGAATATCCTGCTTCGGATGGAAGAGCAATTACAGCAGCGTGAAGTTGAGATCCGGCTGGAAGAATATTCACTTCCGGGTAAGCCGATCCTGACTGAGCTGCGGTTCAGAAATACGGATACATTGTATTACCGGGTCATGCAAAGCAGTTACCGGCAATTCTTTTATCATAAAGACCAAAAAGAGTATGTCAAACAGGTACTGGATCTGCCGATGGTGCGCGAGGAAAAAATGGCGCTGCCAGTCCTGAAAGATTATAACCGTCATATCAGTTACCTGAAGCTGGAGGCATTGCCGGTTGGTTTTTATTACCTGGTTTTTTCTGAACGTCCTATCGGGGTAGGAAATGGCCAGATGAAAATGGTCAGCTTCAAGGTATCAGGACTTACGGCGCTGGACAACGGCGACCGGTTGTATGTGCTGGACCGGCAAACCGGCCATCCAAAGAATGGTGCGATGGTCAATACGTCGTATACTGTAAAAGCGAAAAACGGACTCGATAGTACCGTGTACCAGTTGTTACGCACGAATGCATCCGGATATACGGTACTCCGTAATGAGCGGATAAAATCGGCGGAGGTGGTTGTAAATGCCGATACGATCAAGGTCGATGATATCCGGGTGGGGGAAACAGATACCAATGATGATATTTATGATAAAGAGGAGTATGAGGACCTGGTGGAGTATTTTGAAGAGCATGCAGAAATGCATATTTATACCGACCGCAGTATTTATCGTCCGGGACAAACCGTTTTTTATAAAGCCATCCTGCTGACAAAGCATCCCGAAACCGGGGAAACGGTTTTGATGAATCCTGCCACGATGGGTCGGGGACTTTTCAACCGGACCTATAAGAAATGGCTGAAGGAATCGGAACCTTTATTGACCCTTGAAGATGTATTCGGGAAAACGATTGATTCGGTGTATTTCAGGCCGGATGCATTTGGCGCTTTTTCCGGCACATTCAAACTCCCGGCCGATGCGGCCACCGGTGAATGGGAGATCAGTCCTGATTATATTGATAAGCAATGGGACGATGGCAGATTCCGGGTAGAAGAATATAAGCGGCCTTCCTATGAAATCACGATCGATAAACCCGTTCGTGTTATCAATCCGGGCGATTCAATAGAATTCAATGTGAAGCTTCGTTCTTTTGCCGGAGCGGCATTGAATCAGGTGAAAGTTGAATATACGCTCACGGCACAAGGGAATATTCCCGGAGGTAAAGTACTGCAACAATTGCTTTCCTACCGCCAGTTACTGGATACTGCCGGACAAACTGATATGAAAGGCCTGATACAGGTCCGTTACAAGGATCGGTTTTTTGACACGGCAGCCGCTTTGCCGGATACCAGCTGGAAGATCACTTATACCCTGCATGCGACGGCGTTTGACGCCTCCGGAGAAGTATATGAGAAAGAACTGAGTCAGTCGGTTTCTTCAAGACCGGTAACGATCACCTACAATGGAACAGATAAGATTGATCGCAGTGTAACAAACCGGTTCAGTTTTTCCACCCGTGACCTCAATGCCGGGGTGATAAAACGTAAATTACAGGTTCAGTTATTCCGTCTTCCGTCTGTCCAACAACTGAAGAATAACCGTACCCTAATGGCAACAGATACCTGGTTGTACCCGGTATCATCCTTGCGCCAGTGGTTTCCTTCCCTGGTGATTGCACCAGTGAAGGAAAGCCCGGAAGTACTCGTATTGGCTACAGAAACAGTCAGTGAATCAGCACCGTTTTTTGAAGCGGATACAACTTTGTTGCAACCCGGACATTACCGCATGGAAGTCCGTTGTATCGAAAATGGTCAGCTAAAAGGGAGAATGGAACGGTCATTCAGTGTATTCGATTCGAAGCAGCAACGGCTTCCCGCTGCAGACGGCCTGTTCAGACATCTGCCGTTCAATACTTGTTTACCGGGAGAAAAGATCAGCATGAACACTGGTTTCCCGGTGAAGGATTTTTATGTCATCCGGGAATTGCAGTATTATACGAGCCGTAACCGGAAAAAAGTCACCCGGGTCTACCAGGAAAGGATGGAGCCGGGCGGTTTACAGAAATGGGAATGGAAAGTGCCCGCAACTATTACCAGTGATCTGCAGATCAGTCAGCTGATTGTTTATGAGAACCAGTTATATTCATTCGATGAAAAGCTGTATGTAAATGTAAAACAACAGCAGGAGCCGGAGATCATTGTGGAGCGTTACCGGAGCCGGTTGCAACCGGGTGCCAGTGAAACTTTTTCCGTATCCATCAAATCAAAGGATCCGAAAGCCATCGCCGAACTCATGACCGTGATGTATGATGCTTCGCTGGATCAGCTGGAGCCGCATAAATGGAAAATGCCAGCACCAGAAAGATCCGTTTCCTTGTCATCGGATTGGGCCACGCGGATCAATTATCCATTGAAGAGTTACGGGTTGGAAACCGGCCTGCCTTATTATGAGTACGCCGTAAGTTCACCGGGACATGCTACAGCACTTTGGTGGCTGAATCCGCTTGATTACGGGTATGGGGAGAATGATGTAATGGGCGA
>CAZLRY010000075.1:0-7809 GCA_964561675.1 uncultured Chitinophaga sp. | reverse complement strand
ACCGCGGCCATGGTATTGAAAGGCGCTGATGCATCGGCTATTTATGGTTCAAGGGCTTCCAGCGGGGTGCTGATCCTGAGTACAAAAGGGGATATCATCCTTCCCGGACAGGAAGCGCCGCCACCCATACCACCCCGCAAGAACTTTAATGAAACAGCTTTTTTCTTTCCGTCCATACATGCAGATCATGAGGGCTACTTCAGTTTCAGGTTCACCATGCCGGAATCGGTCACCGAATGGAACTGGAAGATGCTGGCCCATACGAAAAAAGCAAAATTTGCTTATGCGGAAAGAAAATTACAAACACAGTTGCCACTAATGGTGCAGGCCAGCACTCCCCGTGTGTTGTACCAGGGAGACCGGCTGGTACTCAAACACCGGATCAGTAATCTTGATACCAGTGCAGTGAACGGACAAGTCAGCTTTAAACTGGAAGATATGGTTACCGGGGAAGACCTTACCCCTTCTCTGAAATTTGCCGGAACGGATCGTTTCAGCCTGCCTCCGAAAGCCACCGGTTATACCAGTACCGAACTCAGGGTACCTGAACGATTGCAACATCCGGTAAAGCTGGTGCTTACCGTACGTTCCAGTCAGTTTGCTGATGCGGAAGAACATATAATACCTGTATTAAGTAAAGAAGTGTTTGTCCGGCAATCGCAATCTTTTTCTTTTGCAAAGATGGATACCGTGATTGCCACAGTGCCGTTGACGAATGATGTCCGCTTGTATGGCATGGGACTCACCATCCAGCCACAACGTCAGTCTGCGATATTGAATGCATTGCCCTATCTCGCGGAATATCCATGGGATTGTGCTGAACAATTAGTCAGTAAGATCCAGGCATTAACAACATCAGTACAACTGATGCGTAGTGATAAGTCGGTACAGGAATCGTTCGCCAAAGCGAAACAGGTGATGAAAACTCCCGAAACCGGTAGGCAATCATTGCCTGCAGATTTTCCTGCAGTTAGCATGCCATGGCTGGAGATTAGCCGCCAGTCCGCCAATGATCAGGCAGCGCTTTTCCGTACACTGGATTCTTCGCGATCAAAATCATCCATTGATGGGTATATGGATAAATTATATGCTTTGCAGCAGGCGAACAGGGGGCTGAGCTGGTTTCCGGGCGGGGTTGCAGATCCCTGGATCAGCCAATACGTATTGGGCAGTTTTGGACAAATGAAACAGGCCGGGTTGCTAAATACCAGTAAACTGATGGATGACCGTTTCTCCCGTTTTATAAATGAGTTGACGAACTATTGTGATCAGGCATTTATAAAACCAGGCATCGTGCTATTTCCAATGTCGGGTATTGAAATGCTCTGGTCAAGATCATACTGGCTCAGTCAGTCACCGCTGGATTCGGGTATGCGGGCTTTCACGGACAGTCTTGTTCAATATCAATGGAGTAAAGTTTCCCGTTTGCCACTTGCCAGGCAGGCCTTGCTGATCATCGTGACCACCCGTTATTATCAGCCCGGCCATCCCTTGTACCGGAAGGCGGTTGAACTGGCCGGTTCGATCCTTGAGCAGGCCGTGGAAGATCCGGTGAACGGCATCCGATGGAAATCTTTTTCCGATCAGGAGGAACTTACTTATTCCGGGGAAGAAACCATGCGCTTGTTGGCCGAAGCATTTGAAAGTACCTTAAAGCAGGAAGATGTTGTTCGCGGCATGTTGCAATGGATAGTATCAGCCAGGGAAGGGCATCACTGGAGCAGTACCCGGTCAACGGCAGCAGTTATTCAGTTGCTGGGCCGTTCCGGTAAGTCTTTACAGGATCCGACTATAACGGTAACCACATCTGCAAAAGTTGAACAATTACAGGTAACCAATGATCTATTAAGTGGTAGCCCTGTTGCCTTCCAGGCAGACAGCAACAAAGCTGCATCAGTCAGGCTGACAAAAACGGAATCAGGAACAGCAAGAGGAAGCCTGGTCTGGTATTATTTTACCGGAAATCCCCAGGCCGTGAATCCCTATCAGGGACTTAATATAAAGAAACAGGTCAGTCGTCAAAATGCGGTTACACATAACTGGGAGCTATTAAAGCCTGGTGAAGTATTGAAGCAAGGCGATGAACTCAGGATCACCCTCACGATTGAAAGCGAAAATGAGTTACGGTATGTACTGATTCATGACCGGCGTTCGGCAGCGCTTGAGCCGCTGGAGACCCGGAGTGAATATGTGAATGGGGCCATCCGGCATTACCGTTCTGTAAGAGATGATGGCAACCGGTTATTTGCTGACCTGATCCCTGCGGGTCGTCGTACGATCAGTTATACTGTGCGGGTATTGTATGAAGGTGAATTCAATAACGGGGTGGCCAGTATCGGTTGTATGTATCGTCCGGATATCAGTGCGTATAGTGATAGTATGGTGTTGAAGGCTGAGGGTAGTAAGTAGTCATTAGTCGTTAGTGCAATGGTTCGGCATTGTTCGACAAGCTCACCATGACAAACCTACATCCACGGCATGGCAGAAATGCTCGTTGTCACCCTGAGTAGCCGCAACAAAAAATATCAGGGTTGCCAAAAAATATTCACCGGCGTATCGAAGGGTCAGGGGACATTAATGTACTTATGCACCTGCAAACTCAGTTCCCATTTCGGATTTGCCTTGATATAATCGATGATCAGTGGAGTGACCTGTGCGGCTTTATCCCATTCAGGTTGCAGGTAGAGTTTGCAGGAAGGGGAGACCCGTGCAGCGTATTTTTCGGCCCAGTCGAAATCGGATTTATTAAAGACCACCACTTTTAATTCATTGGCATGTGGCAGGATGCCGGGTAATGGTTCCTTGAATTTTTTTGGAGAAAGACAGATCCAGTCCCAGTGACCGCTCAGCGGATGAGCCCCGGAGGTTTCGATATTTGTTTCAACACCTGCTTCTTTCAAGGCTGAAGTAAGTGCATCCAGGTTATGCATCAGTGGTTCGCCTCCGGTGATCACGACCAGTCGGGTGGGTGTTTTTTTTACTTCTGCCACCAGTTGTTCAATGGAATACTTCGGATGCTTATCCGCATCCCAGCTGTCTTTGACATCGCACCATACACAACCCACATCACAACCACCCAGCCGGATAAAATAAGCGGCCCTTCCCTGGTGAAAACCTTCACCCTGCAGCGTATAAAAATGCTCCATGACCGGAAGCAGCACCGTATCGTTCTTCACTTCATTCATTAATTTGGGACTTAATTCTTCTGACTGCAGGAATGGTATGTATTTTTCATCAGCGCGGCAATGGTCATTGGCCCCACGCCTCCGGGGACCGGGGTGATCCATGAACACTTCGGCGCTACATTTTCAAAATCCACATCGCCTTTCAACTTAAAGCCGCTTTTTTTCGTAGCATCTTCAACACGGGTAATGCCCACATCAATCACGATAGCTCCTTCTTTAACCATATCGGCGGTTATAAAATCGGGCTTACCCAGGGCCGCTACAATGATATCGGCCTGGAGACAGAATTCTTTTATGTTTTTGGTCTGCGAATGACAAATGGTGACGGTGCAGTTGCCGGGATTACTGTTGCCACTTAATAAAATACTCATCGGTCGGCCGACAATATTACTACGGCCTACCACCACGGCATGTTTGCCTTTGGTTTCCACTTTAAAATGTTCCAGCAATAACATGATGCCATGCGGGGTAGCCGGTACAAAAGTGGGGAGACCCTGTACCATATAGCCCACATTGATTGGATGGAATCCATCCACATCCTTATCGGGGTCAATGGCATTAATCACCTCTTCGTCTGAAATATGTTTGGGTAAGGGCAATTGTACCAGGATGCCGTCAATATCCGGATCGGTATTCAGGTCGCGGATCTTATCCAGCAATTTGGTTTCACTGATTGTTTCTTCGTAGTGGATCAGGGTGGATTTGAAACCCACTTCCTCACAGGCTTTTACCTTGGCCGCCACATAAGTGGAACTGGCCCCGTTATTACCCACCAGGATCGCCGCCAGATGGGGTATTTTTTTACCCTCTGCATTCAGCTGGGCTACTTCTATTTTCAGTTCGTCCCGGATAGCCTGGGATGCTTTTTTACCGTCTAAAATCTGCATGGCGCAAAGGTAGGTTTTGGCGGGGTATGGCGGACTGTGAATAAATTTCCGGCGACGGTTATTTTCTCACATTTTATCCGAAATAAATTCGGGCAAAACCTTATCAAATGAATAGAAATTTCATTTCTGCGCTGTTCATCAGCGCTTGTCTGCCCCAAACGGCAGCTACCCAGCAAACCGCTACAGCTCAGCAGGGCTATACCGGCACGGGGGCTTACAGTCAGTCACAGACTGACCTGTTTTCCGGATTTCATCAAACGGCGGCCCTGGCCTTGCTGAAAGAACCCGGAGTATGTGTCATGGGTGTACGCCCCTATTTTTTATCCACACTCAGTCGTTACCGGTTGCAGGCCGTTTTGCCAGTGCCATCTGGTGCATGGGGGGTTAAATCGGATATCCGGGGCAGCTCGGGGTATAGGGAACAGCAAGTTGGATTATCCTATGCCCGTAGCCTGGGAACAAAAATGGAAGCCGGTCTTTGCTTTACTTATAACAGTATCCGGATTGATGGATATGGACAGGTAACAGCACCAGGTGTGGAAGCGGGTTTACTGCTGCACGTTACGAAAGAGTTGCATACCGGTTTTCAATTAATTAATCCGGTCAGACCCAAATGGGGAATCGGTAAGACAGAAAAGTTACCGGCCGTTTATGTCTTTGGTTGGGGGTATGAAGCCTCCCCGGTTTTTTATTGCAGTGCCGAACTGATCAAGGAAGAAGAGCAACCGGCCTCGGTATCTGTAAGTTTTCAGTACAGACCGGTGTCCCGTTTATGGCTGAGAGCAGGTATGGGTACCGGCACTTCGGTTAACTGGGCGGGAGCCGGCTTTCAATTAAGCCGTTTCCGGTTTGATGTTTTTGTTTCTTTTCATCCGCAACTCGGGATTACACCAGGCACTGGATTATTAGTTCATTTTAAAAAACGGGGCGCATGAAAAAGAACGTCTGTTGTACAATGCTGTTTTTTTATTTACTGATATCGGCAAGCGTTGCAGCGCAGGTTATGCCTGAACAGCAACTGGAAAACCTGGCCGCTGAAACAGAAACGGAAACAGAAGATGACCTGTCATTGCAGGAACTGGAATACCTGCGTCGTCATCCGCTTAATCTGAATGAAACCGGGGCAGATGAATTAAGACAGCTGCCACTGCTTACGGATGTACAGATTAACTCTTTTATCAATTACCGCCGGATCAATGGTAAACTAGTACACCTGCTGGAGTTGCAGGCGGTACCCGGTTGGGATATAACCATGATCCGTCAACTGCTGCCTTATCTGCGTATTGGTGCGGTTATGACCCTGGTGGAAGAAACCGGGCAACGGTTCAGGCAAGGCGATCATCAGTTGTTAATACGCGTTGGTCAGGCGCTTGAAAAGGGAGCGGAATATAAAAAGAGTATTGCGGATAATGGTTACCAGGGAAGTCCGTTGCAGTTGTTGTTCCGTTATACCTACCGGTTCAAGAATAACCTGCAATATGGTTTTCTCGGTGATAAAGATGCAGGTGAATCTTTTTTTCGCCGGCAGCAGAAAAGCGGATTTGATTTTTATTCGGTTCATTTCTTTGCCCGAAAGATGGGGATGATACAGTCGCTGGCCATTGGCGATTTTACGGTCAACCTGGGACAGGGACTGATTCAGTGGCAGAGCCTGGCATTCAAAAAAAGTACATCAATCACCGCGGTAAAAAGGCAGTCGGCGGTGCTGCGACCGTATCATTCTGCAGGTGAATATAATTTTCACCGGGGTGCTGGTATTACGGTTAAAAAGGGGAGGCTGGAGTCAACGGTGTTTGTTTCCTTTCGAAGATTAAGTGCCAATGTAAATGCAGATACAATGAATCAGGAAGATTATGTGAGTTCAGTACTGACAGGCGGATATCACCGGAATAACAGTGAACTGGAGGACCGGAATATACTTTCACAATCAGCGGCAGGTGGCAATCTGCGCTATGGATTCAGGCAAGGCCATATTGGCTGGAACGGGGTGTATTACCGGTATGAAAAGCCGTTGCAAAAAAGACCGGAGCCGTATAATTTATTTGCCTGGCGGGGACAGGAATGGAAAAATGCGTCTATTGATTACAGTTATACATGGCGCAACCTGCATTTTTTTGGTGAAGCGGCGATTGACCATAAAGGGCATCCGGGTTTACTCAATGGATTACTGGTCAGTGCAGATACGAAAGTGGATCTTTCATTTGTACACCGCTGGTTATCGCCGTCCTATCAGTCCGTACAGGGAAATGCGTTTACCGAAAACACGCTTCCGTCCAATGAGCGCGGTTTTTATGCCGGCATCAGTATCCGTCCGGCATCTGGCTGGAAACTGGATGCTTATCTTGATTTTTACCGGTTTCCCTGGTTGAAGTACCGGGTGGATGCTCCGGGTGGGGGGGTGGACCAGGTCGTACAGGTGAGTTATACGCCAAACCGTGAGGTCTTGATTTATTCCAGGTACCGGAAGGAAGAAAAAACGGGCAATGAGATGGAAGACGAAGCCGTATTGCAGGCTACCGGCCTCATTTCGAGGGAAAGCTGGCGAACCCAGTTGAATTATAAAGTTTCTCCGGCCTGGACATTGCGGAACCGGGTGGAGCTGGTTTGGTATAAGCAGGGAGGGGCCGGGGTGGAAACCGGATTCCTTGGATTACTCGATTTTTTGTACAAGCCTTTACTGAAACCCTGGTCAGGCGGGTTCCGGCTTCAGTATGGGGAGACAGACGGGTACAATTCCCGGATCTATGCCTACGAGAATGATGTTATGTATAGTTATTCTATTTCGGCTTTTTCAGGCAAGGGATTCCGTTATTATATTAATGTACAGCTGGATGCCGGTAAGAACTGGACTTTTTGGGGAAAATGGGGCCAAACGCTTTTTTCGGGGAAAAAGTATGCGGGGATCGGGGAGGAGCTGCCGGGTAAAGCAACCGGATCAGCTTTCAGGATTCAATTACGTTACATATTTCAATAATTATCAATACTATCAGGATCAATAATTTTTCTACATTTTTAACTATTTGTTAAAAAAAAAATTAACTTGCCGCAGCATTTTCTAAGGCATTTCTGTCTTTGATAAGCATCCTTACCCTCGAGAATTTATCGGATTTCCCTGATAATCAATGCTTTTTAATTTTAAAAACTAACGTTAACATGAGAAAAATTGCATCACTGTTCACGATGCTAATGCTTTTTTCTGTATTAGCATTCGGTCAAAACCGGACAATCTCCGGAACTGTGACTGATGACAAGGGCGACGCTGTGCCCGGCGCATCTGTAAGGCTTAAAGGAGTTCGTACTGGTGTTGCCGCCGATAACTCCGGCAAATTCAGCATTTTAGCCAAAACCGGCGATGTGCTGGTGGTATCTGGAACCAACATTGAGCAAATTGAAGTCACTGTTGGAGCCGGTAACACGATTGCCATCCAGGCGAAGTCCAAAGCGACTACGGGTGAGGAAGTAATCATTACTACCTCAGCCTATGGTATGAAAAAGTCCTTACGGAACGTTTCTACCAACACGCAGGTGGTAACCGGTGAGCAATTGAACACCATCCGTCAGACCAACCTGAACAATGCCTTAGCTGGTAAAGTTTCAGGTCTGCAGGTAAGAAGCCAGTCTTCTGCCAAGCTGGGTAATTCCGGTACGGGTTCACTCCGTCTCCGTGGTGAAACCGGTTTTGGTGGTGGTGGTGAGCCTATCTATGTAGTAGATGGTACGATCCTCCCCAACATTAA
>CAZLRY010000074.1:0-12127 GCA_964561675.1 uncultured Chitinophaga sp. | reverse complement strand
CTGATCCGGCAACTCCCAACGGGTTACCAGACCATTTTCAACCTGCATGCCGTGGAAGGGTTTACCCATGTGGAAATAGGCTCCATGCTGGGCATCTCTGATGGTACATCCCGGTCGCAATATGCCAGGGCCCGGAGCCTGCTGATCAGTTGGGTTGAAAAAAAATCACAGATTAAAAATGACCACTATGCGGGATAATGAATTTGAAAAAGGGGTACAGGAAAAGATGGGGGAGTTCCGCCTTCCGCCTTCTGCACCGGTATGGGTGGAAGTGGAGCGCAGGATCCGTGAACGCAAAAGAAGAAGAATCCTGATCTTCTGGTTCTGCCTGGCCGGCCTGCTTACTGCCGGACTGGGTAGCTGGTGGATATTCCAAAACGGGAATCAACCCGTTATGGTCCGTACAACTGCAGGCGTTAAACAATCGGATACTACCATTCCCGGTAGAGAAAAAATCGAACCGAATTCAGTTGATTCCGCTCCGGAAAAGAATAATACCGGTACGACTAAGCCCCAATCAGAGAACACTGAGGCGCAGACAAATTTAAATGCTGAGGTAACACTGAAGAGTAATAGAGAAATTGAAAAGAGGAGTGCCCCATTACCCGAAAAAAAACAAACCGGTCGGATAGAAGTAAAACCAACTATAACCGGCAAACAGATCGCAACTCAGTTTTCTACGGGTTCCGGAAAAAAATCAGCGGCACCAAAAAAGGAAGTGAAAGGAAAATCTGTCGATGCGCAGAAAATTATGAATCCGGATCTGGCGAAAAATAATGAAGAGGCCCGCGCCAAGGGGGAAGTCCCTTCTGTTCCGGTGATTGCAACTGTAACAACGAAGGCGGTCGATTCACCGGTCATAGTACAGTCAACGAGTGTCGTTGCCATACCGGCTGATACCCTTCATAAGGCTAAGACAGAACAGGCACAAGTCGTGACAGTAGCTACCAAACCCCGTGTAAAAAAAGGAAAATGGCAAACCGGACTGCTGTTTGCTTTTGGTGAATCAAAACTCACCGAAGGCGGGCTGAATGTCTTTTCAAATAAGAGTTTGAATTTTGATCAGCTGCAGTCCGGATCGGCGTCGGGTAATACCGGGAGTAGTACTTACAATAACCAGAGTTTTGCAGATTCCATTTCGTTAAAAGGGCCGGCCTTTCACGCCGGAATCTTTGCCAAACATAAATCCGGGAAGAAAACAGCTTTTTCTGCCGGACTGAATTTTGCTTATTACTCCGGTAAGCAGCGGGTAGGCGCCCTGGTTGATAGTGTACGGCAAATCAGTTCGCCATTTAATACCAGAACAGGCGATGGTTTCTACCGGTCAGGCAGCAGTGCCCGGTATACCAACCGCTATTACTTTATTCAATTGCCCCTGCTGCTGCATTGGCAGATCAATAAAGGGGTAAAAGGGCCGCCGATGGAATGGGAAAACGGAATTGTTCCTTCCTTTAT
Organism: uncultured Chitinophaga sp.; assembly: GCA_964561675.1. Taxonomy (GTDB): domain Bacteria; phylum Bacteroidota; class Bacteroidia; order Chitinophagales; family Chitinophagaceae; genus JJ008. Next base: position 10,672 of record CAZLRY010000074.1, on the reverse strand, counting down.
GGTTGGTAACCGGGCGTTGGTATATGATCGGGCCGGGCAAATTTTCTTTAGGGATAAGTCAGTCTATAATAAATTCAGCCTGGTTTATCAGACCGGTTTCACGGCTACTTTTGCCAGCCGGACGAGACATCCGCTCACTGCCGGTCTTTTTTATAATTATCATTTCAGCCGGTTACAAAAAACAAATCCCCCGGATTTTAATCACCTGGGAAGTTTTGGTATTCAATTCCGCTGGCTCCTGAAAAAATAACCATGCAACGGTATTTTTAATTGCATTGTCAACTTATCAAACTGTTTAATATGCGTATCAGAATCATCCTGCTTACATTATTTTCCGCATTTTTGTTACAGTCCTGTCTGAAGGACAAGGTGCTTTATACCTATACGATTGCCCGTCCGGTATATGAAGAAAAATCGGTGGTGTATGCCAATATCAAGTCCAATGCCCCGCAACAGGTGGAACACCCCGGGAAAATCTACCTCTACGGTAATTATATATTCCTGAGTGAAGTGGATAAAGGGGTGCATATTATCGACAACAGCAATCCGGCCAGTCCGGTGCGTAAGGCCTTTATCAATATCCCCGGCAACCTGGATATTGCGGTGAAAGGGAACACGCTTTACGCCGATCTGTATTCCGATATGGTGGTGGTGGATATCACCAATCCGCTGGCCGCTCGTTTTGTACGATATATTCCCAATGTGTTTCCTTACCGGTATACGGAGTACGGTTTTACCAGCGACAGCAGCCGGGTGATCGTGGACTGGATACGCAAAGACACTACGGTGAATCATAGCGATTTTCTCGAGTATTATAAAGCTGACATGATGGTATTTGCCAGCACATCAAATGGAGCCAGCACACAGAACGGGGGCGTCCGTAGCCCGATGGGTGTGGCCGGTTCAATGGCCAGGATGTCCATCGTCGGCGATTTTATGTATTGTGTGAACACCTATAATTTACTGAGTTATCAGCTTGATCAGCCCACCGATCCGCAAAAAACAGCCACGAATAATGTCGGATGGAATATTGAGACTATTTATCCTTTCCGGAATAAACTTTTTATTGGTTCTTCCAACGGCATGTTTATCTATGATATCACCAACCCCGCTGTACCGGTCAGGGAAAGTCAGTTTTCGCATGCACGTGCCTGTGATCCTGTTATATCAGACGGAGCCTATGCTTATGTAACGCTGCGCGATGGCACCAGCTGTACCGGCACCGCTAACCAGCTGGATGTGGTGGATGTGAGTAATATGAGCACGCCCTTCCTGCTGAAAACCTATGCCATGACCAATCCGCACGGGCTGACGAAATCAGGTAATTATCTTTTTATTTGTGATGGAAGAGACGGTATTAAAATATACGATGCCTCCTTGCCGGGTAATCTGTCATTGAAAAAGCACATTACCGGAATTAATACCTATGATGCTATCGCCTGGAATGATAACCTGCTGGTGGTAGCCGATGAAGGTCTTTTCCAGTATAATATCACTAATCCGGAAAGCCCGGTTTTAAGAAGTAAAATATCAGTAAATAAGTAAGCTTACCCATGAAAAAGATCTTCGTATTTCTGCTGACTCTTTTTTTGACGATCGGACTAATGGCCCAGCAAAAGCCCCGCTTTTCCACGCAGAATATGGTGGGGCTCCTGGTCGGCGGTTCTGACAATGCGCCACAGGTTCAAACCATCAACGGACTGGCTTACCGCAACTGGTTTACAGGAATAGGTACGGGGATCGACTGGTACTATCAACGGAGTATCCCCGTGTTTTTTTCAGTCAATCGTTTTTTTACAACCAGTCCCCGTCGCCAGGTTTTCCTGGCATCCGGAGCAGGAGTCAATTATCCCTGGGGTAAGCCTGATTATTTTACGAATGGATGGGGTTATGATACCCGTTTCAGTCCCGGTTTTTTCTGGATGGCGGGATTGGGATATAAACTCGGAATCGGGAAACAAAATGATAATCTGCTGATCCAGCTGGGATATAATAACAAGTCGCATAGTCAGAAAACCACGGTCGCCTATCCCTGTTTAATACCTCCCTGCCCGGTATCAACGGAGAAATACCAGTATAGTTTTAATGCCCTTTCGCTGAAACTTGGCTGGGGATTCTAATCTGTTTGTAAAAATTTCAGGTTGCGCTGAATGCCGGTCCATTTGGATCGTTTCAACGGGGAGTCGCGAAACCATTTTTTAAACTGCTCTTCGTTCATGTCCTGCCATTCTTTGGTGGACAGTTCCAGGATTTGCGGCAATGGGGTGAATCCTGGTTCTTTTGTGGGCATGGAGAACCGGTTCCAGGGACATACATCCTGGCAGGTATCACAACCAAAGGCCCAGTTATCAAACCGCCCTTTCCATTCCTGCGGGATCAACGCTTCTTTCAGTTCAATGGTAAAATAAGAGATGCATTTACTGCCGTCAACGACTTTGTCTGGTAAAATGGCATCGGTCGGACAGGCGTCTATGCAACGGGTACAACTACCACAATAATCCTTTACCAGCGGGTCATCATATTCCAGCTCAAGGTCACAGATCAGGGTGGCAATAAAGAAAAAAGAACCACTTTGTTTATGGATCAGGTTACCGTTTTTTCCAATCCATCCCAACCCGCTGCGTTGGGCCCAGGTTCGTTCCAGCACCGGGGCGGAATCTACTAAACCCCTTCCCTGAATTGCACCGGCCGTCTGTTGGATGGTATCCAGTAATTCATGCAATTTCCTACGTATCACTGTGTGGTAATCGGTTCCCCAGGCATATTTTGAAATACGGGGCGCTTCAGGCGCAGGCTTTGCAGCAGGGAAGTAATTCATCAGCAAGGTGATCACAGACCGGGCACCCGGTACGAGCTTAGTGGGATCCACCCGCAGGTCAAAGTGATTTTCCATATACTGCATGGTTCCATGCCGTCCCTGGCTGAGCCATTTCTCCAGCCGGCGGGCATCTTCATCCAGTTTTTCAGCTTTGGCAATGCCACAATAGGAAAAACCCAGCCGTCGGGCTGTTTCCTTGACCATTTTCGTATGAGAACCGGGAGTATTCAGGTGATTTAACAGGCTGTTTTAAATTAGTTGGCGACCTGATTTTTGTTTAGCCTCTTTTTTTATAATTTTCTGTAAAATTGGCCTTTATTCGGCTAATTTAACCACAAAACCATCACTATGAGTTCAAAAGCGTTCTTTCTATGCCTGATCGCCTGGTCAGCCGCTCTTCTTGTTTCCGCTCAGGACAAACCACCCGTCAAATTCGGGAATGTTTCAGCAAAAGACTTTGCCACTACTATTTATCCGATCGACAGCAATGCCCATGCCGTTGTAATAGCGGATATTGGGTATAGTACCGTAGAAGGGAATAATAAAAACAGCGTGTCCGTTTTTTTTAAACGGTACCGGAGGGTGCATATCCTGAATAAAAATGCATTTGATGTGGCAAGTCAATCCATTTACCTGGGAAAAGACGGGCAGGATGAGGAAGAAATAGAAAAAATTAAAGCGGTCACCTACAACCTGGAAAACGGGAAGGTGGTTGAAACCAAACTGGATACTAAAAACGGGGTGTTCAAGGAAAACCTGAACCGCCAGACGGTGGTGAAAAAATTTACATTGCCCAATATTAAAGAGGGCTCCATTATCGAATATGAGTATACTGTAAAGTCCGATTTTTTCTGGCACCTGGATCCCTGGGCTTTTCAGGGGCCCTATCCGGTTTTATGGAGTGAATATAACCTGGAACTTCCCGAGTTCCTGGGATATACCTTTCTCAGCAGGGGGTATAAGAAATATGATATAGCGGACAAAAAAACCAGGTCCACCTTTTTTGTGATTACAGATACCCGTGGTACCGGAGCCTCTGAAAGAAGCCAGTTTAATGCCAATGTAACGGATCACCGGTGGGTGATTAAAAATGTGCCCGCCCTGAAGGAAGAGAACTTTACCTCCGCGCTTAAAAATCATATTACCCGGATTGAATTCCAGCTCGCTGAATTACGTCCGCCATACGCGTATAAGAATTTCGTACAATCCTGGTCCAAAGTCACCACCGATTTGTTGCGCTCAGAGTCCTTTGGTGAGAAAATTGCCCGCGACAACGGGTGGCTGGATGAATACACGGAGCCCCTGGTGGCTGATGCAAAATCTGACCTGGAGAAAGCCCGGCGCATTTATTATTATGTCAGGAATAATTTCACCTGTACTGACTATAGTGATTTCTATGCAGACCAGACCTTGCGCAATGTGGTCAAAACAAAGAAAGGAACGGTATCAGAGATCAATCTGCTGCTGACCGCCATGCTGAAACATGAAAAGATCAACGCAGATCCAGTAATGCTGAGTACGCGGTCTAACGGCAGCACTTATGAACTCTACCCCCTGATGAGTCAGTATAATTATGTGGTAGTGAAAGCGGATATCGGCACCACATCCTATTTTATGGATGCCACTGAGCCCCGGCTTGGATTCGGTCATTTGCCGGTCCGCTGCTATAATGGCCACGCCAGGGTGGTAAATCAACTCGCTCAGCCCATCTATTTCACACCGGATACATTGCTGGAAAGAAGCAGTACCAGTGTATTTATGATCAATGATGACAAAGGAAATATGGTCGGAAGCCTTAATAAAGTGCCGGGCTACTACGAGTCGTTCAGCCTGCGGGAGAAGATCAATGAAAAGGGAAAGGCTGCTTATGAGACAGAAGTGAAAAAATCGTTTGTGCAGGATGTTTCACTTGCAAAGTTCAAACTGGACTCATTGGACAAACCCGAGGAATTTGTTTGGGTTAATTACGACTTCGACATACTGGACGAAAAACAGGATATTATCTATTTTAACCCCTTACTGGCCGGAGAAGGATATAAAGAAAATCCGTTCAAGTCGGCTCAGCGGCTTTACCCGGTTGAAATGCCTTATGGGTTTGATCAGTCCTACACGCTGCAAATGGAAGTGCCTGCCGGATATGAGGTGGATGAATTACCCAAGTCCATGGTGGTGAAAATGAATGAATCAGGGGAAGGAATGTTTGAGTACCGTATTTCACAATCAGGAACCAGTATTTCCTTTCGTTGCCGGGTACAGCTGAAGCGGGCCTATTTTGATCCGGAAGAATATGATATGCTGCGGGAATTCTTCAATATGATCGTGACTAAAGAGTCGGAACAAATTGTATTTAAAAAGAAAAAGTAAGGAATGAGAAATAAGCTGAGCCTGATTTTTTTAAGCTGTCTTTTCAGCAGTACTGTATTGGCCGGAGACGGGGAATATGCAGTCTTCAGAATCCCAAAGGAATTGCTGAAAAATGCCAATGCCGTAATCCGGTTACAGGAACAGTATACCGAATTGCTCAAGGAGGATAAGCTGTTTTCCCGCGAACATTATGTGATTACCATTCTCAATGAAGAAGGTGACCGGTTTTCCGGTATGTTTGAATACTATGATAAGTTCAGGGATATTAAATCCGTGGATGGAACGTTGTATGATGCGATGGGCATGAAGATCAAAAGCCTGAAAAATAAAGATATTGAGGATGGCAGTGGTTCATCAGGTAATAACCTGGCCGATGACAGCCGGTATAAAAAGCATAATTTCTACCACCGTGTTTATCCCTACACCATTGAATATACCATTGAGTCGGTTAAAAAGGAGACCATGTTTTTCAGTTCATGGATACCTGTCTGGTCAGAACTGATCGCTGTTCAGAAAAGTGTTTTTGCCGTTGATGTGCCGGTGGGGTACCTGCTGCGCTATAAACCGTTTAATTATACAAGGGAGCCGGTGATAAAAGAAGCCGGCGGAAGAAAAGTTCACAATTGGAGCCTGGAGAATTATGAAGCAGTAAAACGTGAATTTGCCGCCCCTTCCTGGAAACAAATCACCCCGGCCGTACTGTTTGCTCCTTCTGATTTTGTGATTGAGGATTTCAAAGGCACCATGACAGACTGGAAAGAACTGGGGAAATTTCAGTTATCCCTTAATAAGGGCAGAGATCAGTTACCGGATGAATTGAAAAAAAAGGTAGCCGAGCTGACAAACGGAGTGAAAACTGCGGAAGAGAAGATTGTAAAGCTTTACCAGTTCCTGCAATCGAATACAAGATATATCAGTATCCAGTTAGGGATTGGCGGATGGCGGCCATTGGAAGCCTCATTCGTAGCCGGCAAACTATACGGGGACTGTAAAGCGCTTTCCAATTATATGTATGCCCTGTTGAAAGAAGCCGGTATCAAATCCCATTATACATTAATTAAAGCCGGCCAGGGTGAGGATGACCTGGAACTGGATTTTCCCTCCCGGCAGTTCAATCACGCCATCATTTGTGTTCCGATGGAAAAGGATTCGTTGTGGCTGGAATGTACCAGCCAGACCCAGTCACCCGGTTACATGGGTGGTTTCACTGGCAACCGCCATGCGTTGCTGATCACTGAAGAAGGCGGAAAGGTGACCGCTACTCCCCGTTACGGAATCAATGATAATACGCAGGTGCGTCAGATAAAGGCACAACTTACAGAAGACGGACGGCTGCAGGTAAGGGCGCATACCATTTACAGTTGTATGCAACAGGATGACCTGCAGATGCTGATCAATTCATTGTCAAAGGACAAGGTAAAGGAAGTGTTACAGGAGAAACTGGATTTTGCAACCTACGAAGTGGACCGGTTTAATTATAAAGAAAATAAATCAAAGCGACCTTCTGTAGAAGAGGAGCTGGATATTTCAGTCAGCAATTATGCCACGATCACCGGGAAACGGTTATTCATTGTGCCGAATATCATGACCCGCCATGGCCGCCGGCTGACACAGCAAGAAGAACGGAAGTATCCTTTAGAACTTGATGTGGAATACAGGGATACAGACAGTGTTGAAATTGTTATACCAGCCGGTTATACGGCAGAGTCTGTTCCAACAGATGTGGTGCTGGAAACCAGGTTTGGCAAATACCGTAGTACAGTAAAGATTGAAGGAAACAGGATCTTGTATTTCCGTACGATGGAACATTTTGCCGGAAATTTTGCCGCAAAAGAATATGCGGAACTGGTGAAATTTTATGAGGCCATGTATAAGGCGGACCGCGCCAGGCTGGTTTTGGTGAAAAGCGAGTCAACGCCGAAAAGTTTTTGAATCTTTTCCTGAAATTGAATAGACATGAAAATTCGTTTGTTAACCTTTTTTTGCATCGGTGCTTTGACTATATCAGCACAGGATGACCCAGACAGCCGTTTTCCCTCTGTTACACATCAGATGCTTACTGTAAAATCGTATCCTATTGATACAAGTGCCGCTGCTGTGGTGCTCGCTGAATATGGCGTTACGAAAATCAACGGGGCCAACGACGGGGGATTTTCAATTGAATGTAAGATCAGGCGGCGTATACACCTGCTCAAAAATGCTGCATTTGATAATGCCACTGTAACGATAGATTTGCATACGGAAGGTGATAATCAGGAGAAAATCAGTAAACTGAATGCAGTAACTTACCTGCAGGAAGGTGGTACGCTTAAGGAAATAAAAATGAATTCCAAATCAGAGGTATTTTCTGAAAAGATCAGCAAGAATTTGGTACGTAAAAAATTCACCCTTCCCGGTATAAAAGAAGGTGCCATTATAGATTATGAGTACACAGTTACATCGGACTTTCTTTTTAACCTGCAACCCTGGTACTTTCAGGGGGATATTCCTTGTCTTTGGTCCGAATACAGAGCAGCACTGCCACAGTTCCTGAATTATATTATGCTCCAGCAAGGTACACTGCCCTTTACGATTGAATCGAAAGAAGAAAAAATGGGTGATTACAATGTGTCCTTTATGAAAGATATTTATGCGGGTAAAACGGTTAGTGAACATATCGACATCACATGCATCGTTGCTCACAACCGTTGGGTGATCAGTAATGTACCTGCCTTTAAAGCAGAAGCTTATACCAGTTCCCCCGAAAACTTTTTAAATAAGATACAGTTCCAGCTGGCAGGATTCCAGCAGCCACTTGTTGAAAAAAGCCTGCTTTCTACCTGGCCGGAGTATTCCGGTTATTTACTGAAAGGATTTGATTTTGTCAATGAAATGGAAAACACCGGCGAGTGGTGGCCGGAGGAGATGAAACAGGTACTGAAGGGGTCCCGGACAGAAACAGATATAGCTAAAGCCATCTATGCTTATGTCAGTACCCGTTATGTACATAATATAGATAACGGAAACGGTAAAAGAAGTGCATTGAAGAAAGTGGCCGCTGCTAAGTCAGGAAGTGTCCTTGAGATTAATCTCTTGTTGACGGCAATGCTGCGTTATGCTGGTTTGAAAGCTGACCCGGTGATGCTCAGTACGAGGGAACATGGTTATTCCAATGAAGCTTATCCAATTGTCGGGCAACTTAATTACCTCGTATGCCGTGTCCGGGCAGATGAAGATGACTGGTTATTGGATGCCACCCATCCTTTCCTGGGTTTTGGTAAACTGCCGTATAACTGTTATAACGGTCAGGCCAGGGTACTGGATGGCGATGCCACATTGTTACATTTAAGTCCGGATCAGCTGAATGAAGCGGAACAGGTAACTGCAGCAGTAAATTTCAGTACCACCAACGGTTTTAATTGGACAGCAGGAGTCAGTCATCAGTACGGCTTTTTTGCCTCTGAGGAATTGAGGATAAAAATCCGGAAAGACGGACTTGACGCTGTCCGGAAAGAGCTGGCCGGTGATGAGTCATCTTACGGAGTGATCCGGGATCTGATTGCAACTCCACTGGATACCGTGGGGGCCGCACTCGAGTTAAAATACAATGCTGTCAATGAAGTTAAGACAGGGGATATGATCTACTTTTCACCGGTATTGATTCCCCATTACCGCCAGAATCCGCTGAAATCAGCAGAACGAAAGTATCCGGTTGAAATACCTTATAAAATAAGTCAGCAATATACGGTGACCATTCAGGTTCCTGAAGGATACCGTATGGAGGAACTGCCTTCTCCGTTATCCGTAAAAGCAAATGAGAAAGGGGATGCTGAATTTGAATATATAGTGACAGCAGAAAATGATAAGATCAGCATTCATTATAGCCTGGATATTGCCAAAACAGTTTTTAAGCCGGAGGAGTACAAAGGTCTTCGCGATTTTTTTACAAAAATGGTGGCTAAACTGGATGAACAGGTGGTCTTTAAGAAAAAATAAGACTTTTTTTTATTGCTGATCTTCCAGATGAAGTCGGTGATATAGACGGTGTAAAGCCGGGGATAAGATAATTCCCACATTGGTGATAAATACCACTCCGCTAAATAAGGCATAGATCGAAGAGAATATTTTGCCACTTACCGTAGTGATCTCAATCACCGGTCCCATTCCGCTAAGGATCATGGCTGCATTATGGAGGGAATCAATCCAACTGGCTTCTCCCCAGTAATGATAACCGGCAATACCGATCAGCAGGCAGAGGCTCAGTATAAGCCCGGCAAACAGGATATTTTTCAATACCCGCTGGTAATAAGTGGCTTTGGTAGCCAGGGGTTGTTTGCGGTGTTCGTACATTTTTTAGTTGCAGGAGGATTTCAATTGTTCATCAACCACTGTTTTTATCTGAAGGTATGCTTCTGCTTTTTCTTCGCCCAGCAAGTTCTTGCAAAAAACAAGATAAGTATAACCCCTGCAATAATCGACCATGGGCCAGGTGCCAAATAAGCCCGGGCTTGCCAGCGCAGTGGCTTTGCCGTTATTTTCTTCCACTACCCAGGCTCCGGATGCATAATTGAATCCGGTAGCAGCTTTCGGTGCGTATTTAATCATGGCCGCAGAAGTACGGATCTTCATCATTTCATTCACGGCATTTTCACTCAGGATCTGTACCCCGTTGTGTTTCCCTTTATTCAGCAGCATTACCAGAAACTTCATATAATCATCGGCTGTGGATTGGGCACCACCTGAAGGATTAACGGGTCCGCCTTCGAGATTGGTGAATGTTGTTTTACGCATCCCCAGCGGAATCAGCAGTTTGGTCCGGATCAGCACATCAAATTTCCGTTTGGTCATTACTTCCAGCGCCCGGCCAGCGAGGTTGAGTCCGATACTGCCATACCAGAAATCAGTGCCGGTATTGGCCCGGATATTACGGGCCGCATAGGAATTCACTTCCTCTTCCAGGGTACTGAATTTTTTGCGTTGCAGCATTTTTTTCAACAGCCCACCTTCATCATCGATTCCGGTCATGTGACTCAGGCAGTCACGGAATGTGATATAACTTTTGAAATATTTATTCAGTTCAGGAATATATTTCGAAACCTTATCATCCAGGCTGATTTTCCCTTCATCCACAAACTGCATTACCAATGCCGCGGTCAGCCATTTGCTGCAACTGGCAATCGGGGCCTGGGTCTTTGAGTTGAACATCCCTTTTTCCTTTTTATACACCAGGGTATCGTTTTTCCAAAGCATGACTACAAACTCATTCCCCAGTATTTTTTGCTTAGCTTCCAGCTGGGCATCCAGGTCGCCCCAGTTGTACTGGGCACTGAGCGGCTGCAAGAATAACAGGAAAAGGGCTACAGATATGACTTTCATGCAGAAAGAACGGAATTTGTATGACATTGTTACTGAATTTAAGGCCTTGGATTAGTATTTGACTATGAAGTTTAAAGTTAGGAAAACTCCGGACTTTCCGTAATCCGAACATTTTTGAAACCATTGAACCCTTTA
>CAZLRY010000073.1:7395-12153 GCA_964561675.1 uncultured Chitinophaga sp. | reverse complement strand
CCTTTGAAAACCGTGTACAATTAAGGATTTGGAAAATTCATTAATACAACTACATTTGCGGAAAATTAAGGGGTTTTGCCGTGCAAGCCGGAGCCCTTATTCTTCCTGAAAAAGGAAGCTTTAAACAAAATAAATCCTGAGAAGATGTTCTGGACACTTGAATTAGCCTCGTACCTTGAAGATGCACCCTGGCCGGCTACCAAAGATGAGCTGATTGACTATTCTATCCGTTCCGGTGCACCCATCGAAGTGGTGGAGAACCTGCAGGAACTGGAAGATGAAGGCGATGTTTATGAAACCATCGAGGATATCTGGCCTGATTATCCCACGCAGGATGACTTCCTCTTCAATGAGGACGAGTATTAACCCAACCGAAAAAGTATAGAACCCCTTTCTGAGGGGTTTTTTTATGCCCGGTCCTACCCGTCTATTTTATACTTACCCAGGTCAGCCGGATTGGTAATCCGGATAAACTCCATTTTTCCCCGGTTTTCACCACGGGCAATTTTCAGGAAAATATCCAATGATTTCCAATATTGATGATCCCGGTTGGTATCGAGTACAAGCAAGTGCGACATCATGATATTCCCGGCCATTTCCACCAGGCGTCGCGCATGAAAATCGGTATATTCATTATTCGCGGGTTCCATTACCATCTTAACCGCTTCTTCATATTCACTGGTCATTTCGCTGATATAATTGCGATAGCCGAGCAATTCGGGTTTCACGTCCATCGCTTCATACGCTTTCATCTGTGCCAGGTATCCGCCCGTGGTTACCCCCCTAACAGCAGCCACCACCTGCAATTGCGTGGTGCCTTCATAAATACTTGTAATGCGTGCATCCCGGTAAATCCGTTCGATCGGATAATCCTTCATAAAGCCTGAACCGCCATGAATCTGCAACGCATCATAAGCTACCTGGTTGCAGACTTCGGAAGAAAGACCTTTTGACATCGGGGTAAATATATCCGCCAGTTTCTGATAGGCTTTAAGCTCCGTCCGCTCTTCCGGGGTCAGGCTTCTTTCTTTGGAAATATGCTCATAGGCTTTATACACATCCACAAACCGGGCTGTCTCATACAGCAGTGAACGGATCGCATCCACCTTCGCCTTCATTTTAGAGATCATTTCATACACTGCAGGAAACTTACTGATGGAGCTTCCAAACTGCACCCGCTCTTTGGCATAAGAGACGGCTTCCCGCCAGGCAGCATCGGCAATACCCACAGACTGGGCGGCGATACCTAATCTGGCCCCGTTCATGAGTGCCATCACATATTTGATCAGTCCGAACTTGCGTTGTCCCACCAGTTCAGCCGGTGCGTTTTTAAACACCAGTTCACAGGTCGGGGAACCGATGATCCCCAGTTTGTGTTCAATACGGCGAACAGTAACCGCATTACTGTCACGGTCATAAATAAACATGGATAAGCCACGGCCATCGGCTGTCCCTTCTTCGGACCGGGCCAGCACTAAGGATATATTGCCATCCCCGTTGGTAATAAAACGCTTTACCCCATTGAGCAACCATTTGCCATCCACCAGGGTGGCTTTTAACTGAACTGCCTGAAGGTCACTTCCGGCATCCGGTTCGGTAAGGTCCATGGCCGCTGTCTCCCCCGCTGCAATACGGGGCAGGTAACGGGCTTGTTGTTCTTCATCTGCAAATTCATGTATGGTTTCGGCGCAATCCTGTAAGCCCCAGATATTGACAAAACTCGCATCCGCCCTCGATACCATATCGGCCGCCATGATATAGGGCACAATCGGGAAATTCAGTCCGTCATACTTACGGGGCAGGGTGATACCCATCAATCCTGCTTTTACAATCGCCTCCAGATTCTTCTGGGTCCCGGCCGCGTATTTCACATGTCCGTCGATCAGCAGCGGCCCTTCCGCATCCACACTTTCGGCGTGCGGCGCCACCGTATTGGCACAAATATCCCCTACGATCTCCAGTACTTTATCATAACTATCCATTGCATCTTCGAAATCAACCGGTGCATAATCAAATCGTTCGTGCTCTGTATAGTTTCGTTCTTTCAATGCCACGATTTTCTGCATCAGGGGATGTGTGAGGTGAAATTTCAGCTCAGCGGTATCCGTATAATAATTTGCCATGTCAACTGGTTTATAAATAATTAAATCAAGTGGTACTTTTTACTTGATATTCTTTTTATAGTATTTGATCATTTTAGGAATGATCGTTTCCAGGTTGCCCTGAATCACATAGTCCGCCAGTTTATTGATCGGCGCATTGGCATCATTGTTAATGGATATAACCATGGCCGAATCCTGCATACCGGCAATATGCTGGATCTGTCCGGAAATGCCACAGGCGATATAGAGCTTGGGGCGAACGGTGATACCGGTTTGACCAATTTGCCGTTCCTTATCCGTAAAACCGGCATCCACGGCAGCCCGGGAAGCGCCGACTTCAGCACCGAGTGTGTGGGCCAGTTCATAGAGCAGGTTAAAATTCTCTTTTGATCCTACCCCATAACCACCGGCGATTATGATGGAACTATTCTTCAGGTTCACTTTCGACGTTTCCATATGCCGTTCAATGATCTTCACGACCAGGTCTTCATCGCGGAGGTATTGCCCGGCATCCAGGTAAATGAGTTCGGCTTTATGTGTATCAGAGATTGTTTCTTTTTTCATTACGCCTTCCCTGACTGTTGCCATCTGCGGACGGTTATCCGGATTTACAATCGTGGCCACAATATTACCACCGAAAGCGGGCCGGATCTGGTAAAGCAGGTTCTCGTATTTCTTACCGGCTTTCTTATCCTCATACTCTCCTATTTCCAGGTTAGTACAATCCGCCGTTAATCCGCTGGACAGTGAGGAGGAAATCCGCGGTCCGAGATCGCGACCAATCGACGTAGCTCCCATCAGCACGATCTGCGGATGGGTTTGTTTAAACAACCCAACTGCCACTGCGGTATGAGGCAATGTGGTATAGGGATAAAGCCGTTTATCATCGGCCATATAGAGGATATCGACCCCATAGCGGCTGACTTCTTTTTCCAATCCATTCAATCCTTCGCCCAATACCAGTGCTTCCAGTTTACAGTTCAGCTGATTGGCCAGTGAACGGCCCTTGGTCAGCAGTTCATAGCTTACTTCCTGGATTCTGCCTTCTTCAAATTCGCAGTACACGCAAACATTATTCATGGTGCTGTTTTTTATCCTTGATTAGTTGATTATCCGATTGTATGCTGACTGATGAGTTCCTGCATCAGCGATTCTATCTCGCCGTCGTCTGTACTGATTACCTTGGATTCCTTGGCCTGGAAAACGATATTCTCAACCTGTCTGACCTTGGTAGGAGAACCACCCAGACCGAGTTGCACGAGATCGCTGTTTACATCCTTTGCACACCACTCGGTGATAAGCACAGCCTGGTCATTGTGTACAGCCAGGTAATCTTCGGCTGTCGTATGTCGTTCAGATAGCGTGGTGGCTCTTTTAAACCGCATTAAACGTTTGGCATTCCGGGGCCGGCATTCCGGGGCGGTACTATGTGCCGTGATCAATACCGGCAATGTACATTCAACGACTTCCACACCTCGTTCCAGCCGACGTTTTACCTGTATGGTCCGGTCATGAAGTGAAATGATTTCTTCTGCATACGTTATCTGGGGAATCCCCAGTTTATCCGCCACCTGCGGACCCACCTGGGCCGTATCGCCGTCAATGGCCTGTCGTCCGGCCAGAATCAGATCGGCTTCACCGATTTTGCGGATGGCGCAGGACAGCGCATACGATGTGGCCAGTGTATCCGATCCGGCAAAAGCTTTATCGGTCAGCAACACGCCGGCATCTGCTCCCCGGTACATCCCTTCCCGCAGGATTTCTGCTGCCCGTACAGGGCCCATGGTCAGCAGGGTAATCTTTGTGTCCGGATACTGATCCTTGATCTCCAGCGCCAGTTCGAGTGCGTTGAGGTCTTCGGGGTTAAAAATGGCAGGTAAGGCCGCCCGGTTTACGGTACCATCGGCCTTCATTGCGTCCTTGCCTACATTCCGGGTATCCGGAACCTGTTTGGCTAAAACAATGATTTTATACATGTCCCAGTAAGGTTGTTGTGGAACTACAAACCTTGGAAATCCCTGGGTGGGAAAACCTGATAAAAATCAGGGCTGACAATGTTTTATCACCAGAAAGAGAAAGTTGCGAGGGATGAGCTACGAGCGATGAGCGATGAGGTCTGAGCTATGAGGTACGAGCATCGAGACTTAAAGCAGATAGCGGACTATCGGTCTCGAAACTCGCAGCTCGCCACTCGCAGCTTAACCCTAAAGCTCACCTGCTCATAAAAAAAACAGGGTTGCACCGCTCAGTACAACCCTATTTCCTATTTCCTATTTCCTATTCTCTATTCTCTATTCTCTATTCTCTATTCTCTATCCCCTCAACCTTCCATCTTCTCAATCACCGCATGTGAAACCCCGGTAAAGCTGAACCCTCCGTCATGGAAGAGATTCTGCATGGTGACAAAACGGGTGAGGTCGCTGAAAAGGGTGACCGTATAGTTGGCACAATCTTCCCCGGAGGCATTTCCGAGCGGACTCATTTTTTCTGCATAGGAAATGAAGCCATCAAATCCTTTAACCCCGCTGCCGGCTGTAGTGCGGGTGGGTGACTGGGATATCGTATTGATCCGGACTTTATTTCTTACCCCGTAGTGGTAACCGAAATTACGGGTGATGCTTTCGAGCAGGGCTTTGGCATCGGCCATTTCATTGTA
>CAZLRY010000073.1:2409-7295 GCA_964561675.1 uncultured Chitinophaga sp. | reverse complement strand
ATGATTCCTTTCTTTCCTTTGAGTAACTGATTCGACATAACGATTGGTTTTATGGCGGTAAAAATAAGGAGATATGCGGACTGACCCTAAAATAATGATGGGGTTTCGCCTGCTGTTCACGCACCGGGGAATAGTAACCGGATACCAAAAACAAGGAGGAACGTATAGCTAAAAACCAATACAAACATAACCGCCATAAAGCCAAAAAAATGTTGCAGGGAATTACGCGGCCTCATTTTTACCTGCAGCCATTTATACATGAGGAATAACGGCAAGAGGGAGAGCAGAATTAGTCCCATGATCATCAGTGATTTCAATTTCATCGGGCTGTTTAATTTTTTAGACAGAAAATGGGCTGAAAAACCTCCGGTCAATGGTAAAATAAACAAGTAGCCCTATCTTAGCCGGAAGAAATCAGCCATTCCTGATTTTTCGTCAATTTATGCATATCCGCACGATTATTACCGGCTCCGGCTGTTATATTCCACCCGTGATCAAAACCAACCGGGACTTTGCTATTCAGACTTTCTATGGTGAAGACACCAATCGTATTGAAACCCCGACTGAAGAGATCGTGACTAAATTCCAGGATATTACCGGCATAGAAGAAAGACGGTATGCCGCAGAAGAAATGAATTCTTCAGATATGGCCACATTGGCTGCCCGTCAGGCCATAGAAGACAGCGGGATCAATCCCGAAGAACTGGACCAGATCATTGTAGCGCAGAATTTCGGGAATGTGATCAAGCATACGATCCAGACTGATGTATTGCCGGCCCTTGCTTCCCGGGTGAAACATGATCTGGGCATAAAAAATCCAAATTGCGTGGCTTATGATATATTGTTTGGGTGTCCGGGCTGGGTACAGGGTGTCATCCAGGCTGATACCTATTTCAAGGCCGGTGCGGCTAAAAAAGCGCTGGTGATCGGTACCGAAACCCTGAGCCGTGTGATTGACGTATATGACCGCGACAGCATGATTTTTTCCGACGGGGCGGGTGCCACCATTCTCGAAGCACAGGACGTGGATGAAAAAGGACCTGGTATTCTGTCATGGAGTGTGCAGAGCCATTGCCTGGACGAGGCTTACTATTTGTACCTGGGAAAAAGCAATTTTCCCGGAAGTGATCCCCGGATCCGCTATATTAAAATGAAAGGCCGCAAGGTCTATGAATATGCGATGCAGCATGTACCTGCTGCGATGAAGGATTGCCTGGATAAAGCCGGTGTTTCTATATCGGATGTAAAAAAGGTTTTTATTCATCAGGCAAACGAGAAAATGGATGAAGGGATCATCCGCCGTTTATTCAAGCTGTACAATATCAAAGAAATTCCCGAACATATCATGCCCATGAGTATTCACAAACTGGGAAACAGTTCCGTTGCCACCATCCCCACTTTATTTGATATGGTTAAACGCGGACTCTGGGATAATCATGACCTGAAGGCCGGGGATATCGTTCTCTTTGCTTCGGTGGGGGCTGGCATGAATATAAACGCGATCTGTTACCGGATGTAAGCACTGTCCGGCCCGCACTTCCTCCCGTTTCCATATCTTCGCAGCTATTAAAAGAAGCAAGCGAACATGACGATTTCTTATAAATGGCTGAGTGAATACCTGCCAGTAACAGTGGACCCTGAACGGCTGAGCCGTATCCTGACTTCCATCGGACTGGAAGTGGAGAGCATGCATTCCTATGAAGAAGTGAAAGGCGGGTTGAAAGGACTGGTGATCGGGGAAGTATTACACACTGAAAAACACCCGAACGCAGATAAATTAACCCTGACTAAAGTAAATACCGGTGGGACGGAACCCCTGCAGATCGTGTGTGGGGCACCCAATGTGGCCGCCGGACAAAAAGTAGTGGTTGCCACCGTAGGCACTACAATCTACCCTTCAGCCGGTGATCCCCTGACCATGAAAGTGGCAAAAATCCGCAGTGTGGAAAGCCATGGAATGATCTGTGCGGAAGATGAGATCGGGCTTGGCAGTTCACATGCGGGCATTCTGGTTTTACCCGCCGATACCAAAGTGGGCACCCTGGCGGCTGAATATTTCAAGCCATATGAAGATATCATCTATGAAATCGGACTGACCCCCAACCGGATGGATGCGATGAGTCATTGGGGAGTAGCCCGGGATGTATGCGCCTATCTGAGTCATCATGATAAAAAAGACCTGCGGCCCAAAATCCCCCATAGCAATGGACTGAAGGCTGATTCTCTTTCCTTCCCGATAGAAGTTAAAATTGAAAATGATACCGCCTGTCCCCGTTATTCAGGCATCAGCATTGACAAAGTGACCATTGCTGAGTCACCCGTCTGGCTGAAACAGAAACTGAAAGCAATCGGTTTGCGTCCTATCAATAACATAGTGGATATCACCAATTATATTCAGCATGAAACCGGGCAACCCCTGCATGCATTTGATGCAGACCTGATCCGGGGCCGCAAAGTGGTCATTAAAAATTTACCGGAAGGCACCCCTTTTGTCACCCTGGATGAAAAGGAAAGAAACCTCAGTGCCGATGATCTGATGATCTGTGATGAGGAAGGTGGCATGTGCATCGCTGGTGTGTTTGGCGGATTACACAGCGGGGTAACTGAAAAAACAAAAACGATTTTCCTGGAAAGTGCTTTTTTCGAAGGAATCGGGTTACGCAAAACCTCGTTCCGGCATAACCTGCGTACCGACGCGGCCAGCCGTTTTGAAAAAGGCACGGATATTTCCGCTACGGTCAATGTACTGAAACGCGCCGCGTTGCTGATTAAGGAGATCTGCGGCGGCGAAATCGCTTCCGAGATCGTGGATATATATCCAAAGAAAAAAGAAAAAGCGGATGTGCAGATCAAATGGCATTATATCAAAAAACTGAGCGGCAAAAACTATCATCCGGACAGCGTGAAGAATATCCTTTCCAGTTTAGGTTTTGAAATAATCAAGGAGGGTATTGATGAGTTACGGGTGGCTGTGCCGTTTCACAAACCAGACATCAGTCTTCCCGCCGATATCGTGGAAGAAATAGTCCGGATTGATGGCCTGGACAATATTGATATTCCTGAATCGATCACCATTACTCCTGCCGTGGAGGACAATTATGCACGGGAAGTAGTGAAGGAAAAAACGGCGGATTACCTGGTCGGACTTGGCTACCATGAAATGATGACCAACTCCATTACCAATGCTGCTTATTTTTCAGCAGCGGAACTGGAAACCATGGTTACTATGAAGAACAGCCTTAGTGCCGAACTGAACATCCTGCGCAGTTCTCTTTTTGAAACCGCGCTGGAAGTGGTGGCCCATAACCTGAATCACAAAAACAGCTCCCTTCGGTTATTTGAATTCGGTAAAGCATACAGTACGTCCGGGGCCGGAAAATACCATGAAACAGAACAGCTTTGTATTCTGATCTCCGGTAATAGCCGGGAAGAAGAATGGAAACAAAAGGCTGTCGCCGCTGATTTTTATGCCCTCAAGGGAACGGTGGAAGCCGTTTTGCGTGGACTGGGAATAAAAGCAGACAGTGTGGAAGCAATGGAAGTTCCCAAACTTGAAAACCATATCGTTTATAAACTGAATAACAATGTAATTGCAGGAGCCGGACAGGTCAGTAAAGGAGTGCTGGATCAATTCGGTATAAAGCAACCGGTTTTTTATGCCGGCCTGAACTGGGAACAGATTTCGGATCTGGCGTCCAATCATAATCCGAAGATCCGGGAGATCCCCCGTTATCCGCAGGTACAGCGGGACCTGGCGATGATTGTATCCCGGGAACTGCCCTGGCAGGAAGTGGAGAATACCGTGCATAAGATCCGGCTGGATAAATTACGGGACATCAAACTCTTTGATATATTCGAGAGTGAGAAACTCGGAACCGGGAAAAAATCACTGGCTGTGAATTTTACATTCCTGGATGAGGAAAAGACACTTACCGACAAAGAAATAGATGGCTGGATGAATAAGATTATGGGGGCACTAGAAAAAGAATTACAGGCTGAAATAAGAAAATGAGTACTACGGAAGAACAATTGAAACGTATACAGGACAAGCTGCAGCAGTTACTGAAGCAGCATGCGTCTGTGCGCAAGGAAAATGAAAAGTTAAAGGAGGAACTGGGGATTACTCGGGAAAAGTTGTCCCTGCAACAGTTGTACCTGGATGAGTTAAGACAACAGGTCAGTATACTCAAGCTGAATGCCGGGGGCATGAACGACCGTGACAAGAAGGAAATAGAGAAAAAGATCAACAGTTACCTCAAAGAGATTGACCGGTGTATCGCTTTACTGGGAGAATGATCAGACCCGTTTGACCAGGTTCATTTTCATTTCATCATCGCCATGAGAAAGTTCCAGTGTATACCGTCCATAAGGCAGGTCATTTAATCCGGCCCAGGTCAGTTCTTCCATATCCCGGAAAATTTTTTGCTCAATGATGCGGCATACTGAACCGGTGTCGTCTTTCAACACACCACGGAGGGGATGGTACCCTTTGATAGCAGTCAATTGGAGTTGTAATGCATCAATAAAAACTGATGACTTAACTTTAGCGAACATGGGGGAAAGTTTTGGTTCGTTATCATTTCCCACTATAGCCTTAACCTCTTAGTTTTCAGGAGGGTATACGGTGTTCGATTTAGGTTACAAAGTAATAAAACAATTTTGAAATTGCAAGCAATGGATGATTTAATTCTGATATCGGCCCTGATCGGGGACCGCACGTACCGGATCAAGATTGAACCCCGGGATGAGGAAATGGTGCGCAGAACCCTGAAGACCATCAATGAAAAAATCGTGGAATTCAAAACGGAGTTTGCCGGCAAGGATATGCAGGACTATATCGCCATGGTGATGATCTGGCTGGCCACGGAGATGCAGTCGGCCCCCTC
>CAZLRY010000073.1:0-2309 GCA_964561675.1 uncultured Chitinophaga sp. | reverse complement strand
ACTATATCGCCATGGTGATGATCTGGCTGGCCACGGAGATGCAGTCGGCCCCCTCGGCTTACCTGCAATCGGATGAGATCAAGGGACAGTTGGATCAGATAGAACGAATGCTGGACGTCAGGGAAAGTTAGTAGATAGCAGTTAGTAGTTAGTAGTTAGTAGTTAGTAGTCGAATACACCTCCTAAGAATATCTGGTTGAATCAGCTATTATACAAGAAAATCAAAAGTCGCCGGACACATGCTTATTACATGTATCCGGCGACTTCTAATTTTATAATAAATCTCTAAGGAGGGGCTGTTGACTACTAACTGCTATCTGCTAACTACGATCTACTTCATAACTTCCGCCAGCTTCTTCTCCAACTCCTCCCCCCGTATATTTTTGGCAATAATCTTTCCTTCCGGGTCTAACAGCAGGTTCTGGGGTATGGCTTTGATTCCATATTGTTTGGCCACTGCATTGTCCCAGAATTTAAGGTCACTTACCTGGGTCCAGGTCAGCTGATCATCATGAATTGCTTTCATCCATTTTTCCTTCGCTCCTGTACGATCAAGTGAAACCCCGATGATATGGAAATTGCGGTCTTTATACCTGTTGAATACTTTCACCACATTCGGATTTTCGGCCCGGCAAGGTCCGCACCAGCTGGCCCAGAAATCAACAAGTACATAACGTCCGCGCAGGGAGGAAAGGCTCACTGGCTGGTCGAGAGTATCGTTTTGGGTAAAATCAGGGGCGAACTTACCAATACCGGTGGTTTTAGCTATTTCCAGGGCCTCCCGGAAATCGGCTGCGGAGGGATAGTCTTTATTTTTCTGTGACAGTGAAGTGTACAAAGGCTCTACCTTATCCGCATTAATATCCCATCCTGCATATTGCTTGAGTGCCCAAAGTGCCAGCGGTGATTCGGGGTTGGTGATCACGTACTCCGCGTATACTTTTTCATTCTTTTCTTTATCGATCGCCTCGAGCTCTTCCTCCGTTTTATTCTGGTTGGCCAGGTCTTTGGCTTTCCCGTATTCACGATATTTCTCGATCAGCGGTTTCATTCTTTCTTCAAATGGCTTCTCCTGTTCACGCAGGGCGGCGTACTCAGTGTGCACATCCGATCCTTTTACGGAAATATTACTGAAGGAATCGACAGCAGAGACCTTGATCTTTCCGGGCTGAATAAACACCGTTGCAATATCGCGGGTGCCGGACATGGGCACTTTTACCCCGTTTTCCCCGGCTTTGTATTTTACCCGTAAACGGGCCTGTGAAGGTTCGTTCAGCTGACCACTGAATGTATATTTATTCTCATTGACGACCGTACTATCCGTTTTCCATTCTCCGTTTGCCTGGTACTGGAGGTATACCATTTCAGGCTGAAACTTCAGGTTTTTTACAGTACCGTTCAACTTAAAAGGTTTACCTGTATTCTGGGCTGAAATGATCAGGGGCAGGCAAAACAGAAGACAAAATCCGTATTTCATTCAGAAAGTTTTAGGGCCTCAATTTACGGTTTTAGGGTGTTTCAACCGGATTCTTTGTATGGCCGGCGGATGGTTTCCTGCTTTAATTCCAGATTTCCTGTATTTCTCCGGGTTTTGTATCTTCGCTGATTACATATCAGCCTGAATTACAAGGCGGGTATGCGTGTTAAAAAACCGCATTGTGCATCTTTTAAACAAAAAAACGAATGGATCCGAATATAATTCCAGTCATTATTGGCGCAGTGGGCCTTGGACTAGGCCTCCTGTTGGGTAAGTTCATCTTTGCCAAAAACACCCGCAAACAAATCGAGGAAGCTGAATTACAATCGCAAACAATTCTGAAAGAAGCCGAACTGAGGGCCGAAACGATCCGCAAGGAAAAAGAACTGGAAGCGAAAGAGAAAGCCGTGCAGCTGAAATCCGCTCACGATAAAGAAGTTTTTGAAAAAAACAAGAAGATAAACGATTCGGAAAACCGGATCCGCCAGAAAGAGCAGACGATCAATCAGAAAGAAGGAAATCTCGATAAGCAGATCAAAGAAAACGAAGCAATCAAGGATAACCTGAACCGCCAGATTGAACTGATCAATATCAAAAGAACAGAACTGGAAAAACACCAGGAAGAGCATATCCGCCGCCTGGAGAAAATCGCCAATCTGTCAGCAGATGATGCCCGTAATCAACTGATCGAAAGCCTGAAACATGAAGCCCAGTCTCAAGCAATGGTGCTGCAACAGGAAATTATTGAAGACGCCAAACTGAAAGCCAATAAAGAAGCCAGGAAGATCATTATCCAGACGATTCAGCGTACGGCAGCTGAACAGGCCATTGA
>CAZLRY010000072.1:0-12196 GCA_964561675.1 uncultured Chitinophaga sp. | reverse complement strand
GGGGACATGGCATGCATTCTCCTTTTGTATTTGATTTTATTACGCGGGTGTTGAACGACCGCAGCCTCTATCCGGCTTATAAGGACATAGAAGCAATACGTCATCACCTAAAGAAGGACCGGCAGATCATCCGGGTCGAGGATTTCGGGGCTGGTTCTGTGTACCGCTCCGAACAACAGCGGAGCATCGGGTCCATCGCCCGTAATGCGGCCAAGCCTGCAAAATACGGGCAGTTACTTCACCGGATGGTAAAGTATTATCAACCGTCAACCATCCTTGAACTTGGTACTTCATTAGGTATTACCAGTGCTTACCTCGCTACGGCGGCTCCCGGAGCCAGGTTGGTTACTATGGAAGGTGCCCCTGAAATTGCCAGCAAGGCCAGGGCCAGTTTTTCCAGTCTGGGTCTTAAAAATGTGGAGGTAGTGGAAGGTAATTTTGAAGCAACACTGCCTGCATTTCTGGATACTACAGGGGTGATTGATTTTGCTTTCATCGACGGGAATCACCGGAAAGAGCCGACCCTTCGCTATTTTGAGCAGTTACTGACCCATCAGGGAAATGAGAGTATTTTCATCTTTGACGATATTCATTGGAGTGCCGGGATGGAGGATGCCTGGAAAGTCATCCGGGAGCATCCGTCAGTACAATGCAGTATTGATCTTTTTTTTATCGGAATCGTGGTTTTCCGTAAGGAGTTCCGGGAAAAGCAACAGTTTGAAATCCGGTTCTGACTGACGAACAACATCCGCGAAGGTGAAGAAAATCAATGCAATTGAGGTCTTCCCTCCGGTGGAAATTCAATATCTTCACATCTATAGAAAATTCTATTTTCTCGCCTAACAAGATCAACTTATGACGATCGGTTTATTGAAAGAACCTGCCCACGAAACCAGGGTATCTCTCCTGGCAGAAGCCGTGGCCACACTTACTAAGAAAGGAATTACGGTAATTATCGAAACCGGTGCCGGGGAACGGGCTTTTTGCAGCGATGCGGATTATGTGAAAGCAGGCGCTTCGGTAAAAAGCCGGGCAGATGTATTACAATCTGCAGAACTGCTGCTGACCATCCATCAACCGGCTCCAGGAGAAATCAGCGGACTATCGGGTAAAGTAGTAATCGGGGTATTCCAACCCCTATTTAATGTGGACCAGATGAAGAGCTGGGCGGCCGGGGGTATTACTTCCTTTTCATTGGATATGCTGCCTCGTACTACCCGGGCACAGGCTATGGATGTGCTGAGTTCGCAGGCCAATATAGCCGGCTATAAGGCGGTGCTTACAGCGGCCAATGCATATGGACGCTATTTTCCGATGTTTATGACAGCGGCCGGAAGTATTGCCCCTGCAAAAATGCTGATACTTGGCGCAGGAGTGGCCGGTTTACAAGCCATTGCCACATCAAGACGTTTAGGAGCGGTAGTGGAAGTATTTGATACCCGACCGGCGGTTAAAGAAGAAGTCATGAGCCTCGGAGCGAAGTTTATTGAAGTGGAAGGAGCCGCAGATGCCAGTAAGGCCGGCGGATACGCGGTGGAGCAATCCGAGGATTTTATGCAACGTCAGAAAGCTAAGATTGCGGAATCGGCCGCCAAAGCGGACATTATCATAACAACTGCGCAGATACCCGGCAGGAAAGCGCCCATCCTGATCACGGAAGAAATGATCAATGCCATGCGGAATGGTTCTGTAATCATTGACCTTGCAGCCGCCACCGGTGGAAACACACCGCTGACAAAGAATAATGAAACGGTGGTGCACCATGGTGTGACCATCATTGGTAATTCCTCGTTGCAGTCAACCATGCCTTCGGATGCCAGTAAGCTTTATGGTAAAAATGTACTGAACTTTCTTCAGCTGATCATTACCAAAGAAGCCACCTTGCAGCTTAACTGGGAAGACGACCTGGTGAAGGGCAGCTGTATCACACATGAAGGACAAATCATTCACGAAAGATTAAAATAAACGTATGGATTCAATATTATACTGGATAGCACAGAATCAGGAAATTATTTATATCGTGATCCTGATGATTTTTGTCGGGATCGAAGTAATCGGACACGTTCCCAGTGTACTGCATACGCCCCTGATGAGTGGCGCCAATGCCATCCACGGGGTGGTGATCATCGGGGCCATTATTGTTATGGGTAAGGCGGAGTCCGATAATTACCTCGCCCTCGTGCTGGGTTTCCTGGCCGTGATCCTGGGTACTATCAACGTGGTGGGTGGTTTTGTGGTAACGGACCGGATGCTGGAGATGTTTAAAAAGAAAAAGAAAAACGGATAAACAGTATACTGGTATCTGTGATCCTGTAAGCTGTATCAAGTAAGCCAACTTTTAAAAGAATTACAATGGAACTGAGTATACTGACTTTTTGTTACCTGATCGCCTCGGTTACTTTTATCCTGGGTTTAAAAATGCTGTCCAATCCTGCCACTGCCAGAAAGGGAAACCTGGTGGCCGCGGCGGGTATGACTATCGCCATTATCGGTACTATTTTTCTCTATGAAGAGAAAGGCGCGAAATTGGGTAATTACGGCTGGATTTTCGGCGGGATTGCCATCGGGGCCATTGTTGGAACATTGGCGGCCAAGAAAGTGAAGATGACAGCTATGCCCGAAATGGTGAGTATGTTTAACGGAATGGGAGGGGCATGTGCTGCGTTGATCAGTATTGTTGAATTTAATCACCTGGTACATGCGGCAGACGGGGACCTTTCTTCACATATCCCCACGTTGCTTATTATCTTACTGGGACTGATCATAGGTTCTGTTTCTTTTGCCGGTAGTATGATTGCCTGGGGTAAACTGAATGGAAAAATAAAAGATATCGTATTTCCGGGTCAGCACCTGCTGAATATCGGCTTGTTGCTGGTGATCCTGGCCCTGGCGGTTTATTTAATCGGATGGGCACCTGCCAATCCTTCCGTTATCTTCTATGCCATTTTCGCCATTTCCATTTTATACGGTATATTCTTCGTTATGCCGATCGGAGGTGCGGATATGCCGGTAGTGATCTCCCTGCTCAACTCATTTACCGGGGTGGCGGCAGCCTGTGGCGGATTCCTCTATGATAATAAAGTAATGCTCACAGGTGGTATATTGGTTGGTGCGGCGGGAACCTTGCTGACTATTCTGATGTGTAAAGCGATGAACCGTTCCCTGACCAATGTATTGATTGGTTCTTTCGGAGGCGGTCATAAAGAAGCCGGCCCGGCGGGTGCCAAACAACAGGGATCAGTAAAGGAAATCTCATTAAGTGATACGGCCGTTGTAATGGCCTATGCCAGTAAAGTGTATATCGTTCCGGGATATGGTCTGGCTGTAGCCCAGGCCCAGCACGCCTGTCATGAACTGGAAAAATTACTGGAAGGGAAAGGAGTGGAAGTGAAGTATGCCATTCACCCGGTAGCAGGTCGTATGCCCGGGCATATGAACGTATTGCTCGCTGAAGCGGATGTGCCTTACGACAAGTTGCAGGAAATGGAGCATGCAAACGAAGAGTTTGCCGCTACAGATGTGGTGCTGATCCTCGGCGCCAATGATGTGGTGAACCCCGCGGCCAAAACAGATCCTTCTTCCCCGATCTACGGAATGCCAATCCTGGATGTGGAACTCGCGAAAAATGTTATTGTCAATAAACGGAGTATGAAACCCGGTTATGCCGGTATTGAAAATGATCTGTTCTTCCGTCCCAAGACCTCCATGCTGTTTGGCGATGCCAAGAAAGTATTACAGGACCTGATTGCGGAGATCAAAAATTTATAATATCCCGGGCGGCAACTGTGCAGCTGAAATAAAATTAATAGTACATAGTTTTGCCGCGTGACTTTACCAGCATCTTTTTTGAAATCACTCGAAGGCATTCAGGGATTTTCCCGGGAAGCCTTTGAGTTGGTTCACCAATCGGGTGAGCAGGTCACTTCTGTGCGACTCAATCCCGCCAAGACCGAAGGGGTACTTCCTCCGGAATTTGTCTCGCAGGTCGATGCGATTCCCTGGGCCCGCCTCGGTTATTACCTCAGGCAACGTCCCTCATTTACTTTTGATCCCCTGTTTCATGCAGGCAATTATTATGTCCAGGAGGCCTCTTCAATGTTTCTGGAACAGGCCATGATTCAACTCACTCAAGAAACAGCGCCTGTAAAAGTGCTGGATCTCTGTGCATCTCCCGGTGGGAAATCAACCCATCTTCAATCACTGTTGCCGGCGGGCAGTTTGCTGGTCAGCAATGAAGTAATACGTTCCCGTGCCGCAGTGCTCCGGGATAATATCGTAAAATGGGGGGCAGAACAGGTGGTGGTGACCAATAATGATCCGAAAGATTTTTCGGGGCTGGAAAGTTTTTTTGATGTGCTGGTGGTAGATGCGCCTTGCAGTGGCAGCGGTTTATTTCGACGGGATCCTGAAGCAATCGGAGAGTGGAGTTTGAATAATGTGCAGTTATGTTCTCAACGACAGCAACGGATACTGGCCGATTGCTGGCCCGCTTTAAAAGAAAACGGGTTACTCATTTTTTCTACCTGTTCCTACTCCCGGGAGGAAGATGAGGAAATCATGGATTGGATACAACAGGAACTGGATGCAGAGAATTGTCCGTTGAAAATAAATGAAGAATGGGGTATACAGGAAACAGCCTCTCCGGGAGGCAATCTGGGCTATCGTTTCTGGCCGGATAAAGTGAAAGGAGAAGGATTTTTCCTTGCCTGTTTCCGGAAAAGAAATGGAGAGGACCCCGGACATATTAAACCGAAGAAGCCACCCGAACGGGCGACACGTGCTGAAAAAGAGTACGTGACCCGATGGATGGATACAAATGGAAAGGAACTGATCAAACACCAGCAGACCGTGTATGCCTGGCCGGAAGAGCTGTTCCATGATTTTTCTGTTTTATTGGAAAGAATGCGGGTGGTCTATTCAGGAGTGAAGTCCGGAGAACTAATGCGGGACAAACTGGTACCGGATCATGCATTGGCTATGAGTGGCCTGGTTCTTGCCGCTGTAAAAAGGATAGACTTAACGGTAGCGGACGCCATCCGGTACCTGCAACGTAAGGATATCCGGCTGGAAGGAGTTCCAACAGGCTGGGCGCTGGCTTGTTTTACAGAAAAATCGTTGGGCTGGATGAATATACTACCCGGGCGTATTAATAATTATTATCCCAAAGAGCTCCGGATCCTCAGGGATATTTAGCCCGTAAAACGCTAAAAAAACTGCATCTTTGCTCACAAATCCTGACGGTATGAAGCATGGCATTCTTATAGTTCTGGTTCAGTTATTTTCCTCCTTTCTTCTGCAGGCGCAAAAGGCTGATCTGTATGTGAAGTCAGGGGAAAAAAGCCTTTATCTTGAACATAAGGTAGCGCCGAAGGAAAGCTTTTTCTCTGTTGGGCGGCTTTACAATGTGCATCCGAAACATATTGCCAGTTTCAATAAACTGGATATTAATAAAGGGTTGCAGATCGATCAGCGATTAAGGATACCACTTACGGACACCAATTTTACCCAGAAAGGAAACAGTGGTACTCCTGTTTATTTTAAAGCAGGTGCTCCCATTTCACTGGTACAGGTCAGTCAGTCGCATAATAACGTGCCGGCATCCAGTCTAAGATCATGGAATGGATTATCCGGTGATCAGGTCAAAAAAGACAGTAAGCTGATCATTGGCTTCCTGCTCAGCAAGGAAATGCCTTCTGTAACTATTAAAGCAAAACCGGTAGCAGTAACGGAAGAAAAGGTGGAAAATACGCCACCGCCTCCGGTTCTGGTGGAAGCAAAAAAGGAACCGGTTAAACCAGCGGAGGAACCGACCCCTCAGCCGGAAATAAAACAACCTGAAATCCGTCAGCCGGAAAAGAAAGAGGAAAAATCCGTAAGTCCACCGGTCATTGAACCCGGTACAGAGAACATGGGTTATTTTAAAACATCGTTTGATCAGCAAGTGAAAAAGACCCCTGTTTCTAAAGAAGAGACGGTGACCTCAGGCATTTTTAAAACAGCCAGTGGATGGCAGGATCAGAAATATTATATGCTGATCGACGGTGTGGCACCTGGTACGATTATCCGGATCAGTAATCCTTCCAACACACGCGTGATCTTTGCCAAAGTGCTGGGTGAAATGAACGGGATCCGTCAGAATGAAGGTTTTACAATACGAATGAGTAATGCCGCCGCCGCCGCCCTGGCAATTTCAGATACGGAGAAGTTTATTGTCAAAATCAATTACTGAGTTTCTTTTTCCTGTATTTTTTGCTGAGATCGATGATCTCCACTTTCCTGAATTCTATTGGTGAACTTTCACTTTGAAGGGCGATAAAACCACCTGACAAAGGTTGTCCATCCTGTTTTGCCGCCGGATCATAATTATTCACTACTCCGCCGCCTATACTGGGCTTTTCATATACCAGGACCGTATCCCCGTTTACAATATGTTTGATAACAGAGTCGCCCAGAACCAGCATTTCCGCACGGATCCATTCTCCGTTACGGAATGTAGGGGAGGAAGATTTGATACAGTGGTCTGCCGGTTTCTTTCCATTGATGAGTACATCTGTACCTGGGGTACATAAGTTACAAGTGGGGCGTATGCCTGTTGAGTCTCCTTCAAGAAACTGATTTTCGAGTGATATGGGGAAATCCTGTTTCATGGTCATGGTAGCCGGGGGCTGACAATGTAACATCACCCCGCTGTTTTTATAAGCCCAGGAAGGCCCTCCGCTGACTTGTGTGCCGGTAAACCGGTATTCTATGGCGAGGATATAATGTGTAAAGGGTTTTTTATAAAAGAGATGCCCGAACCGGTTATTAAAACCTTCATACTGGTCATATGCAACCACCAGTTTTCCGTCCTTTACGCGGAACGTATTACCATAATTGTCGCCCAGCGCGTAGCCCGTTATTTTAGCTGTCCATCCTTTCAGGTTACGCCCATTAAACAAGGGCTTCCATTTTTTATTTTTCTGCGCGGAAAGCGTCAGGCAGCCGGTAAGCGCCGTCAGGAGTAGTAAATAGCGAATATTCATTAACGTTAGTTTTAAGCAAATCGGTAGCCGCGGAGAAATTCAGTGATATCCATTTTCTTCTTGCCCTCCAGCTGTATATCCGTCAGGTGAATATATCCGTTTTCACAGGCAAATTTCAGGAAGGTTTTTCCATCCGTTTCATACGCTCCGGCAATGCATTTCGGGGGTACGGTTTCTTTTGTGCATCGGAATATTTTCAGCATTTTTTCATTCAGGATTGTGAAAGCACCCGGATAAGGGCTGAGTCCGCGTATCTGGTTGTAAATTTCATCTACCGTCAGGCTAAAATTGAGCCGGCAGGTGTCGGTATGTATTTTAGGTGCATGTTTCAGGGTATCGGGATTTCCACCTTGTGGAGATTCGGTCAGGGTACCTGCAGCCAGTCCGGCCACCGTTTTTACCAGTAAAGCGGCCCCGATCACTTTCATCCGGTCATGTATCGTACCCGCGGTGTCTTCTTCGGTGATCGGGAAAGACGCCTGTAGTAGGATATCGCCTGTATCAATTTCATGTTTCAGTTTGAAAGTCGTAACCCCGGTTTCTTTTTCCCCATTGATCACTGCCCAGTTAATGGGAGCTGCCCCCCTGTATTGAGGCAGCAGGCTGCCATGGAGGTTGACCGTGCCCATCGGAGGCATATTCCAGACAATCTCGGGTAGCATGCGGAATGCCACCACTATCTGGAGGTCGGCCTTTAAAGCTTTTAATTCGTCGATGAAAACGGGATCTTTCAGTTTCAGGGGCTGAAGAACAGGTAAATTGTTTTCAACTGCATATTTTTTCACCGCACTTTGCTGTATTTGCATTCCTCTTCCGGCGGGTTTATCCGGGGAAGTAACAACCCCCACTACCTGGCAGCCTGCTTTGACCAGGGCGTCCAGACTGGCAACGGCAAATTCAGGTGTGCCCATAAATACAATCCGTAAATGGCTTAACTGATCCATAATGCGAAGGTAAGTAAAGACCGGGTAAGCCTGATTTATGCGTTGTTGTCACAGATGGCTCATACAATGCATCTGCCTGTTTTATTGGATTTTATCAGGGGCACTTGTCTTTAATCCAGGTCAGCCGGATACGGCAACCTCCTTGTATGGCATGTAAAACATTCCACTTATAACCAAGCGGTGTATGAAATCCCAACGCTTTCGCTTTTGCAAAAGAAATCCCCCTGTTTTTATCCAGTTGGGTAATTGGCACCAATACCGAAGCACTGGTTTTATTTTCTGCCGGAATCAGCGAATGATTTTGTATGTCAAGCGGGTAATTGCCGTTATTAATCAGGGGTAAACTGATTTGTTTCCACCAGGTAACTGTGCGGCCACCCGAGGAGCCCAGTTCAAAAAGGATTTCAACCTGATCCATTTGAACGACTCCATACTCTACCACAAAGGCCACTTCATCACAATCATCTCCTGTTTTAAGGATACCCCGGGCTGTTGGAGGGGGAGTGGGGAATGGATAAAACAGGGCGGCAAATTGTTTGTCGGTCGGGGATGGTTCCATATTCCAGTCGATAGAGCTTCCATTGGTGGTGAGTGCGGCGGGAACTGCGTATTGCATAATGGAAAACCGGTCGTAGGCCGAGTAATTGGTGCCGGCTGTTCCGTAACGGTTAAAAATCTGCTGATCGGTTTGTTGCCTGGACCAGTTATTGGGCGCCTGGGCATAGTAGGAATACACTTTTTCTTTATCCCAGGCGATGATCGCATCCATCCGTTGATGTTCATGTAAAAAGCCAAGTGCATGGCCGAACTCATGCATGATGATCTGGCGGGCGGAAGCGGCATCCGCACTGCCCAGCCACCCGAAATTCATCGTGATTTTGTTTGCAGGTATGTTCAGCGCATCACGGCCGATATATGACCAGGAGCCCTCTGCTTTAAATCCAACCCGGATCATCCCATTGCCACTATTCTGAAAATCGAACTTTATATTGGCATAGAGTTCCCATTCTTTTGCATAGTATTTCACCAGATTCATCTGGTCTATACTACCCCCGGTAATATCAAATCCAACTGTAATGGTTTCACCGGGCATCCACATTTTCTCTGTATAGGTAGCCAGTGGCTGGCGGGATATGCCTACATTGGAAAGGGTGCCATCCGGATTGATCTTAATATAGGTAGTGGCATTGGTCGCATAACGCGGAGGAAGTGGCTGTGTACCATTAGCAGGAAGTTCGGTACAAAACCGGAGCGATTGAAGGACGGCGGCCGAAAGTACGGATGGATTTACTGTTTTAATTACAGACTGCAGCCGCAGGCTGTCTTTTTTGAGAGCGGTTACTTTCAGCGGGTTTTGTTTTTGCAGTATCCAACGACCATTTTGTGTAAACAGCCGTTTTGTACCTGCATCTTCGAGCCGGCGCCAGGTACCGGAAAGAATGGTGCCGGTTGCATCCATATTGCCCAGGCATTCGTATTGCTGTATATCATTCGTATACTTATATACGATACGGATTTCTTTATCCTTCCACGAAAACTGTCCCAATGCCAGTAAACTGTTGTTCTGATTCAGGACTTCCATCCGGCCATCTGTATAAAACCGCATGGAATAGAAATAGGGGGCGTCTTTCTGCTCATTCCCATACGTGCCTGCCCAAAGACCTTCCGTGCTTTTAAGACTTGGCTGTGCCATTGAATGAATACTGAATAAAGCCAGCAGGCTCAATATCAGGCATCTTATTTTCATTTAATACGCCGTTTTAATTTGGGTGAGATAATAAACATCTTTTGGATCCTCGGTGCCTTTGTACCGGCTGAACGTATATAAATTATATCGAACACCGGATATAAATGCATTTTCCACCTCCGCCTCCTTTTTTTCATTAATAAAAACGAGCAGGTTATTCCCGGTCCTTTCCAGTCTTACCGCATGTTTGTTATTTTCAGGAGTAAAGCCGGGCAAGGGAATTTTTTTGTTGGCGACCTGTGCTTCGTTTTGTTGATAGGAAGCAACTTGTAATGAGCCCCCATTATTACCGGTAGCGTCAAACCAGCATACCACCCGGTTAAAATTTCCTGCGTAACTGTCGTATAAACTCCAGTAGGAAGAAGGATTGAGGTCTGTCCGGTAATGCTCTGAAGGATTATCGTATAGTACCTGGCCAAAACTGACGGTAAACAATCCGTTGTAATAGGGCATGGCTTTGTCCCAGCTGAGATCAAAGCTGAGGGAAAACTGATCTTTGATTTCCTGATTATACTGGCGGGGGTACCAGTATCCTTTTTTATCCAGGGCCAGCTGATTTTTGCCGTCCACCTGTTTAACGGAAATGTTATTATCACCTTCCCATCCGGCAGGAAAATCACCGGGAGCCGAATTGTCAAAGCGGATGATTGGTTTGGTCAATGACTGTTGGGCACTACTGGTAGTGTTTTTCATATCATGGGCAGAGGCGCTCAAGGTATTGGCAGAACCGGGTTTTTTAACCGGTTCACCGGTTAATTTCGCGAGTACATCCAGGTTAAACTGGTTGAAGAACAAATCCATAAATTCTTTTTTTGGCTTTTGCATATCCTGTCTCCTGATGTATAACGATAAGCATTGCGGTTCATCTTTGGATTTGGCCGGAT
This sequence comes from uncultured Chitinophaga sp., assembly GCA_964561675.1. Classification (GTDB taxonomy): domain Bacteria; phylum Bacteroidota; class Bacteroidia; order Chitinophagales; family Chitinophagaceae; genus JJ008. The sequence goes on along the minus strand of CAZLRY010000072.1, from coordinate 1,599 downwards.
CAAAAAATGCCGGATTTTCCGCCCATACATGAAAACCAAATCCATGGGGGGCATTCAGGCTTTCCGGTTCAAAAAGGGATTCATTTATTTTTTTAACATAAGCCAGGGAATCCAGGTCTTTTCGTTGCAGCATTCCTGCATACCAATTCAGTATTTTTTCCCGGTCGGTGCGGAAACCGGCGAGAATTTCTTTATTTTTTTTACCATTCACCAGCCAGTAAGGTTGTGCTGCTTTTTCTGAAGGGGATAATGCGTTATAGGTTTTTTCATCCGCTACGATCATCTTTTCAAAACGTTGAATGTTTTCCATTACTTTTTTTTCATGGAGGGTTTTATAGCTGGAAAAAAGTTCCCGGTTGGTGATCTTTCTGCGGGGTAAGCCTTTTCTTGCAGAAAAGTAATAGCAATGGGGTATGAAAATGCCGGGTTTATTGCTGGTATAAAGCAACTGATTGCCGGCTGCATCCTGTCTGAATTCCATATTCATCGCCAGTAAATCGCTGCCCAGTTCTTCGGAATACATGATCCCGGCATTTTCCAACGGGAATTTTACTCCTTCAATATCATTTCCCAAAAAGTATATCCAGCAACCTGTTTCACCTTCAGGTTGCAGTTTGTTATACCCTTTCAGGCATTCATATTTTTTTAAGATGAAATAAAATTCATAGCTCCGGGGAGATGGATTTGTATAAAATGCATTCATATCCCAGAATGCCATACTGCCGGCACCGACTAAACCATCCACCGGTTTTGGCATAATCCGGCTGATTTCTTTCCGGATGGGTTCCATATATTGCCACTGCGCAGCAGTGCCCTGTTTTTTCCAGGTCCATTTTCCGGGAATTTTATTGAGGTCGGTCGTAGAGCATTCAACCTGGCCTTGGGCTGTTAAACTAAAAGGCAGAAGAAAGTATAACAAGAAGTGCCACTTTTTCATTGTCGGGAAGGCTTGGTTATTTAATTTTTATAAGCGTGTAATTCATTGAAGGTGCATCGCTGTCAGATAAGTAAAGCAGGAAACCGTTTTTCACCGCAATCAACTGGGCATTAAACAGGGTTGTTTTTCCCTGATACCGGTTTTCTGCCCGGATGGACCAGTCCGTTACTTGGTACTTTCCTTTATAATCGATGGCACCGAACCGGGTCGTCCCCATGTTGGAACTCGCTGACCGGTAAGCACTGGTATAGGTGCCGTCTGCTTTAAATTCGAAATCATCGGAAGTGGAAAGGGCACTCATCCCGGCATACGTACCATTATAGGCATTATAATATTCAACTCCACCTCCGTAGCCGCCGGTCCATTTACCAGTCAGATCAGTGGCTGATAAGGCAAATTTGTTATAGTTCAACATACGATCCAGGTCATTCGGATGCGGGTATTGCTGTAAGAATTGTTGCTGATCGGGAGTAATGACCAGGATAGGGCGGGCCCCGCCACTATAGACTATTTTCAGGGCCACATGACAGGGTTTGCCGGTTGACAAATCAATGCCCCTGCCTTTCATGAAATATATGACCGGGTATTCCACCCCGCTCCATTTTTCTAATTGTGTTATCTGAAAATAGGGGCTGACATACTGATCCCAGTAATATTCAGGA
>CAZLRY010000071.1:0-12197 GCA_964561675.1 uncultured Chitinophaga sp. | reverse complement strand
TATGAAAGTGGCCAAAAGACTGGAAGGCATCGGCGAATATTATTTCTCGCAGAAATTGCGGGAAATAGAGGAGCTGAACAAAAAGGGAAAGAATATTATCAATCTGGGGATCGGCAGTCCGGACCAGCCTCCGCATCCGGAAGTAATCCGCGTATTGCAGGAAGAAGCCGCAAAGCCCCATGTGCATGCTTACCAGTCCTACAAAGGTTCTATGGTTTTACGGCTGGCCATCAGCGACTGGTATCATCGCTGGTACAGGGTGCAGCTTAATCCCGATGAGGAAGTATTGCCGCTGATCGGCAGTAAAGAAGGGATCATGCATATCTGTATGACTTACCTGAATAAAGGAGATGAGGCGTTGTTGCCGGATCCCGGGTATCCTACGTATAACAGTGCGGTTAAACTGGCAGGTGGCAAGCCCGTTAATTATACACTCAAAGAGAAAAATAATTACGAGCCGGATTTCGACAAACTGGAGAAGAAAGGCCTGAAGAAAGTAAAGCTGATGTTTGTGAATTACCCGCAAATGCCTACAGGGCAACTGCCATCCAAAGAACTGTTTGAGAAGCTGGTGGCCTTTGGAAAAAAGCACCAGATACTCATCGTGCATGATAATCCTTATTCCTTTATACTGAATGATGATCCGCGGAGTCTATTATCCGTAGAGGGAGCAAAAGAAACAGCCGTTGAGTTAAATTCCCTGAGCAAATCACACAATATGGCCGGCTGGCGGATGGGGATGCTTTGCGGGGCAAAGGAAAGAATTGAAGATGTACTCCGGTTTAAAAGTAATATGGACAGCGGGATGTTTTTGCCCCTGCAACTTGCCGCAGCCAAAGCCCTTTCATTGGGGAAAGAATGGCAGGAGGAGGTGAACACCATCTACAGGCAACGGAAAGAAAAAGCCATTGAACTGTTGCAACTGCTGGGATGCAGCTACTCGCGCCAACAGGCCGGCTTGTTTTTATGGGCCAGGGTCCCTGCCGGGTTTAAAGATGGATATGCAGCCAGTGATGATGTATTGTATGGATCGGATGTGTTTATTACCCCTGGTGGTATTTTCGGGAAAGGCGGGAATCAATATATACGGGTAAGTCTTTGTGCCACGGTGGAGAAATTTGAAGAAGCCATCCACCGGATTAAAACTAAAATGGAAAATACAAAACATGGAGCGTAAGAAAATAGCCATCATTGGCGTGGGACTCATCGGGGGTTCCCTGGCCATCCAGTTGCACGAAAAAAAACTTAGTTCACATTTGATCGGTGTGGAATCAAGTCCCGAACATGCGGCCAAGGCACTCGAGCTTGAACTGGTGGATGAAGTACTTCCGCTGGAAGAAGCCATCGCTTCGGCAGATGTCATTATATTAGCGATTCCGGTAGACAGCATGGTATCATTATTGCCGTCTGTGATGGACAAAATTGACCGGCAGATGGTACTGGATCTCGGGTCAACCAAATCGCAATTGGTGGAGGTGATCAGCCAACATCCGAAACGGGGACGGTTTTGCGCCACGCACCCGATGTGGGGTACCGAGTACAGCGGTCCGGCAGCAGCGGTAAAAGGGGCGTATGAAAACAAAGCGGTCATCCTTTGCAATCCGGAGCAAACGGATGAAGATGTGCTTGACTGGGTAAAACATATGTTCACAAAAATCGGCATGCGGCAGTTGGTCATGGAAGCGAAAGCCCATGACCTGCATGCAGCCTATGTAAGTCACATATCACATATCACCTCTTTTGCCCTGGCCAATACCGTTCTGGAAAAAGAAAAAGAAGAGAATGCTATTTTCGAACTGGCCTCTGCCGGTTTTGAAAGTACAGTACGACTGGCCAAAAGTAATCCGGCCATGTGGGTGCCGATCTTCCTCCAGAATAAAGTGAATATCCTGGATGTGTTGAATGAACATATCGAACAACTGAAAAAATTCAGGGACAGTATACGGGATGATGAAACGGAAGCGCTCCGGACACTTATTGAAGACGCGAATAAAATCCGGCGAATAATTAAATAACCAACATTCAATAAAAAACGGCTGCCGGAACCTGAAAAGGGAAAGGGAGCACTAACTTTGAACAATGCAAACAACCGAACAGACAAGCAACGCGGCAGCACAGGCTGCCTGGAACAAACGGCCCCTGATCATCAGCGGTCCCTGCAGTGCGGAAACGGAAGAACAGGTAATTGCCACCGCCCAACGGCTGGCTGCCACCGGTAAGGTGGATATGCTCCGTGCCGGCATCTGGAAACCCCGTACTAAACCAGGCATGTTTGAAGGAGTAGGAGCCAAAGGTTTGCCCTGGCTGCAACAGGCCAAAAAAATAACCAGACTTCCCACGACTGTTGAAGTGGCTACCGGTAAACAGGTACAGGACGCACTCACTTTTGATGTGGATGTATTATGGATCGGTGCCCGTACCACAGTAAACCCTTTTAGTGTTCAGGAAGTAGCTGATGCCCTCCGTGGAGTGGATGTACCCGTGATGATCAAGAATCCGATCAACCCTGATCTTGAATTATGGGGTGGTGCAGTAGAGCGCGTGGCCCGTGCCGGCGTAAAACAAATCGGACTGATCCATCGTGGTTTCAGTTCTTATGGTAACTCCGAATTCCGGAATGCCCCGATGTGGCACCTGGCGATTGATATGAAACTGAAATACCCGGGTCTTCCCCTGATCAATGATCCTTCTCATATCTGTGGCCGCCGCGATATCCTGCTGGATGTGATGCAGCGGGCCATTGACCTGGACTACGACGGCCTGATGATCGAGAGCCATATCGATCCGGACAATGCCTGGAGTGATGCCAAACAGCAGATCACTCCTGAACGACTGGCTGAAATGCTGGACCAGATTATCTGGAGAAAAGAAGATGTGAATTCTGAAGAATACCATGCTGCCCTCGAGGCCCTCCGGCAGAAGATCAATCACCTCGATGATGAGATGATGCAGATCCTGGGTCAGCGGATGAAAATTGCAGAACAGATCGGGCAGTATAAAAAAGATAATAATATCACCATCCTGCAGACCGGCCGCTGGAATGAAATCATTGAAAGAGCCAGTGTAAAAGGGGAGAAGATCGGACTCAGTAAAGAGTTTATCACCCGCTACCTGGATGCCGTGCATATGGAAAGTATCAATCACCAGAAGAAGGTGCTGGATAGTTAATCAGTCGGCAGCAGGCAGTCGGCAGTTAACAAAAGTTTGAGAGTGCTAATTTCTTTATATCAGTATAATGAAACATAAAAGCTACAAGTTCTCTGTTGCTTCCACGGATTTTTATTTTGCCGGCGGTATCAGTCATCTCCGGAAGATCACAGATCCGAAAGCCACGATCCTCCTCACGGATGAAAATGTATACAATGCCCATACAAAACGATTCAGGGGTTGGAATACCATTGTATTGAAAGCCGGGGAAGACTATAAAGTACAGGCTACAGTGGATGCAGTGGTGGAAACCCTGATTGAAATGGAGGCGGACCGGAAAACCACCCTGGTGGGAATCGGGGGAGGTGTCATTACCGATCTGACCGGGTATATCGCTTCAGTATATATGCGGGGAATCCGTTTTGGGTTTATCCCGACATCTATTCTTGGGCTGGTGGATGCTTCTATCGGCGGAAAGAATGGGATTGATGTGGGACGATATAAAAATATGGTTGGGGTAATCCGTCAGCCATCTTTTATCCTGCATGATATGATTTTCCTGAAATCACTTCCACAGCAGGAATGGGAGAATGGGTTTGCGGAAGTGATCAAGCATGCCTGTATCAAGGATGCAACCATGTTTGCAGCTTTGGAGAACAGCAGTCTGATGACCTACCAGAAAAGTCAAAAAAGCAGCTGCGCATTGGTAGAACGGAATGCCCTGATCAAAATAAAAGTGGTACAGAAAGACGAGTTTGAGAAAGCAGACCGCCGCCTGCTCAATTTCGGTCATACGCTGGGACATGCACTCGAAACGCAGTATGAATTACTCCATGGCCAGGCTATTTCAATTGGTATGACCTATGCCTGTCATCTCTCCGAACAACTGACCGGTTTCCGTCAGACAGACCGGGTGGTCAGTCTGCTGGAAAAATATAAACTGCCTACTTATGCCGCCTTTGATAAGCAGAAAGTATTTCAGGTGCTAAAGATGGACAAGAAGCGGGAGCGTACGGAGATGAACTATGTGTTGCTGGACCGGATTGGCAAAGGAGTAGTGAAGTCTATCTCATTAAAAAAACTCGAACAGATCCTTCAAAATTTATAAAGTGGTTGTAATAATTCATCCATCCCGTTTATCAGGTAATATCCAGGCACCGGCTTCCAAAAGTTCGATGCAGCGGGCCTGTGCAGCGGCCTTGCTTCATAAAGGGGAGTCCCATATTCATAACCCCGGGCACAGTAATGATGATAAAGCGGCCCTCGATATCATTGAACGCCTTGGAGCATCTATTGATGACCGGGGCGAATTGCTGATCATTCACAGCAAAGGGATTCACCCGGTCAAGGAAGAAATCAATTGCGGGGAAAGCGGATTAAGCATCCGGATGTTTACCCCGTTGGCGGCAATGTGTAAAAAACAGATCAGCATTACCGGAACCGGCAGTCTGCTTACCCGGCCGATGGATTTTTTTGATGAAATCCTTCCTCACCTCGGCGTATCCATAAAAAGCAGGGAAGGTAAACTGCCGCTTATTTTAAAAGGTCCGTTAGTACCACAATCCATTGAAGTGGATGGTTCACTCAGTTCCCAGTTCCTGACGGGGTTACTGATGGCTTATTCAGCAGCCGGGGCCAGCGATGTTTCTATTAAAGTAAATAACTTAAAAAGCCGGCCCTATATCGATCTTACCCTCGAGGTGATGAAACAATTTGGCATGCTATTGCCGGAGAATAAATCGTACACTGAATTTTTCTTTGCGGAAGTACCCGCAAAAAAAAGCGATCCCTTCCCCATAAATTATACCGTGGAAGGGGACTGGAGCGGTGGGGCGTTTTTGCTGGTGGCTGGTGCCATCGCCGGACCGGTAACAATCAGAGGGCTTGATCCGGGTTCTACCCAGGCAGATAAGGGAATACTGGATGCGCTGATGGCCGCAAATGCAGGTGTGGCCATTGATGCCAAGGGAATTTCTATTCATCCTTCGGCTATGAAGGGTTTTGATTTTGATGCTACGGATTGCCCTGATCTTTTCCCGCCATTGGTGGCTTTAGCCGCCTATTGCGAAGGAATAACTTCGATTCAGGGGGTAAGCCGCCTGACCCATAAGGAAAGTAACCGTGGCTTGACCCTCCAGGAGGAATTTGGGAAAATGGGGATTAAAATTGAGTTGGAACATGACCGGATGCTGGTTTATGGAGGTGGACAGGTAAAAGGAGCAAAAGTGCATTCCCGCCATGATCACCGGATAGCAATGGCCTGCGGGGTTGCGGCCCTTAAGGCAGAAGGGGAAGTGACTATTGAACAGGCGAACGCTGTGAAAAAATCCTATCCCGATTTTTTCCAAGACTTGAAAAAACTGGGTGGGGCTGTATCTTTACCCTTTGAGTCCTTTAATTTCTAAATAATACACGTGAATTCTTTTGGCCGGCTTTTCAGGGTTTCGATTTTTGGTGAATCACATGGCGAATCGGTGGGGATTACCATTGATGGCTGTCCAGCTGGTTTATCTCTCCAGGCATCCGATTTGTTGCCTGATCTCGAACGTAGAAAGGGGGGCATTCAAAAAGGAACCACCCCTCGTCAGGAAACAGATTTTCCCATTTTTAAAAGCGGCCTCTTCAATAATAAGACAACCGGATTTCCACTGACGATACTTTTTGAAAATAACAATACCCGGAGCGAGGATTATAATAAGCAGCGTAGTATACCCCGTCCGGGACATGCAGACTGGGTGGCCAATCAGAAATTCGGCGGGCATGAAGATTACCGGGGAGGCGGACATTTCAGTGCCCGGCTCACAACGGGTTTAGTGGCAGCCGGTGCCATTGCTAAAAAATTAATGCCCGGGCTTCAGATTGCTGCGGCGGTTACTGAAATTGGCGGGTATAAGGATACAGAAAATGGATTGCAGAAAGCCATTGAGGCAAAAGATTCGGTAGGAGGAATAGTTGAATGTCGCGTGAGCGGAATGCCGGTCGGTTTGGGAGAACCTTATTTTGATTCAATTGAAGCTGTTTTATCGCATATGCTGTTTTCGATACCCGCTGTTCGTGGTGTTGAGTTCGGAACAGGATTTGCCGCAGCGGCAATGTATGGAAGTGCGCACAATGACGCCATTTTAGACAATACAGGAAAAACAAGGACTAATCATGCAGGTGGAGTAGTGGGAGGGATCAGTAATGGAAATGAACTGGTTTTCCGGCTGGCGGTTAAACCCACATCATCCACTTCCAAAACCCAGCACAGTCTCAATTGGGAAACGGGAACCACCGAAGATTTTTCAATAAAGGGGCGCCACGACCTGTGTGTGGCTTTACGGGCTCCGGTGATTGTTGAAGCCGTAACAGCCATTGTGCTGGCCGATTTCATGCTGCTTGAACAAAAAATTAAACGCGTATTGTAATGCCAGTGATTTATCATGTAACTACAGGCGGGGATTGGGAAGCTGCCAGGCAAAAAGGTTTTTATGAACATCCTTCCCTGTCTGCAGAAGGGTTTATCCATTGTTCCCAGGAAAACCAGGTCGCTGGTGTCCTGGATCGTTACTTTACAGGCCAGACAAACCTGGTCAAGCTCGTGATTGATACCGACCGGCTTACCTCGCATTTTGTTTTTGATTGGTCACCTTCGACACAGGATACATTTCCGCATATTTACGGTCCTATCAATCTGGATGCGGTTACTGATGTGGTCTCCTTGTAATTGCTCCAAATACACCTAATTGTCGTTATTTTTTCTGTAAGTGTCTGGTTTTGCATGCACTTATAAGCCGACCGCCTGCAGTTAAAAAAATCGGACCATTCATTCTGCGAATATTGAAACGTTTGACTATTTTGTAGGGCATACAAAAATAGCCGGAAAGGTTATTCAGTCCGGAACCATTAAACAGGCCACCCGCCAATCCTTATGATCAAGCAGACCTTGTACCCGATTTCTTATTTAATAACCGTGCTTTTCTTCATTTCCTGTTCCGGAAATGGTCAGCCAGCCGATACGGTAGCAGCCAGTCCGGAAGAACTGAAAAGCAAGGAGCGGCAGTTAATTGCCTATTACCTGCAAAAAGCCGTTTCGGATAGTGGCCGGACAGACGACTCTCTGGTCCGCCTGGATGCTCCGGATCTGCTCCGGTCATTTTATGCTGCGGATAGTAATAATGCTTATTGGAGTACTGGTCAGCAATGGCTGCCGGAAGCGGATTCGGTCTTCCGGTATATTCAGGATGGCCGCCTCTTAGGGCTTTATCCGGAGGACTATCATTTTGAAAGTCTGAAGTCCATACGTGACCGCTTGTCAGCGGACAGTCTTGGTAAGGGCGACCGCAAAGATGCACGCTGGTGGTCGGCTGCGGATCTGTTGTTATCAGACGCATTAGTCAGGATGATCAGGGAGGTTAAACTGGGGCGATTACCTCAGGACAGCGTCAGTTTGCGAAAGGACTCTGTTCTCGCTGATAGCTTTTACCTGCAACAGATAAGGGCCGTTAAGCAGCAGGGGCTGGCTGAAATAATCCGTGCTTTGGAACCAACAGCAAGAGGTTATATGGAACTGAAAACGGCAATCCCCGATTTTCTTTCCAACGCTGATTTTTCAAAATCCTATAGCCGGATACCCTATCCGGAAAAAGACACCCGCCGCTTCAACCAGGCACTTCAGAAACGACTTTTTGAAGAAGGGCTGATGAGTACGGATAGTATTCAGGTTGATTCAGTAACCCTGGCTGCAGCTGTAAAAAGGTATCAGAAAAAAATGGCAATTACGGTCGATGGAAAGGCTGGAGAAGGAACAGTCCGGATGCTTAATACAGATGATCATGAAAAATTTGCCCGGATTGCAATAACCCTTGACAAGTTTAAACAATTGCCTGCTGAAATGCCTTCCCGTTATATTTGGGTTAACGCATCTGCAAATAAAATGGAGGTAATTGATAGTAATAAATTGAAAATCAGTTCAAAAGTAATAACTGGAAAGCCGAAAACCAGAACACCTTTACTGACCAGTAAAGTTTCTTCGATAATTACTTATCCGCAATGGGTGCCTCCGCCCAGTATTGTGCAGAAGGAGATCCTTCCGGCAGTGAAAAAGAATCCTGGTTATCTGGCTAAAAAGGGGTTTAGCCTGTTGGATAAGGATGGGAATGAGGTAGATCCTTATTCCGTTGACTGGTCAAAATACTCAAAAGGGATACCTTACCGAGTTGTGCAGGGTAGTGGGGATGCTAATGCGTTGGGAATCATAAAGTTTGTGTTTGATAATAAATATTCTGTTTACTTACATGACACCAACCAGCGGTATTTGTTTGCCAATGCAATGCGTTCCCTGAGTCATGGTTGTGTACGGGTACAGGAATGGGATAAGCTGGTTTGGTATATTTTACAGAGTGACAGCAGTCTGTCGGCAGGCCGGGGTACTGTGAAGATTGATTCGGTTAAATCCTGGTTGAAGAACAAGCAAAAACGGAATATCCCCCTGCGAAATAAATTGCCGGTTTTCATACGCTATTTTACCTGTGAGGGGCAGCAGGGTAAAGTTGTGTTTTATGATGACGTATATGGTGAGGACAAATACCTTCGTCAGCGCTTTTACGGGAATAAATAAGACAATCAGGTCATTTGCTGAGCGATTGCCCCGGTAAATCACCCGAAATTGAAAAAAAAAACCTCCCAAACCGATGAATACTAACTAAATAATTTATTTTAGGATATTAAACTTACCTGTTATTTTTGCCGTGATTAAAACCAAACTATCTCTTTATGAAGAAGATATTATCTGCTATTATTGCATTGTATCTGATCGCACCTGCTGCTAAGGCCCAGGATGATGAAATCAGGCCGAAAGCTATTGGTGTTAGTTTCTTTGTAAACGACTTTATAACTCCCGATAGAATACGTACCACCTCATTGAGCCAGGTAATCAGCGCCAAACGTTTTGCGAAGATCCGCGAAATGGCACCCGGACTGGCAGTTACTTATTTCAAAGGGCTGAAACCCCATATTGATATTGCAGCCTCCCTGGGTGGTTCCTTTCTTCGCTATCCGATGCCTGGTAAAAATTTTACCGATAACAGCCTGCTTCTTGAAGCCAGTGCAACTGTTAATCTGAAGATGACCACCGAAAAATTCTGGGTACAACCTTACCTGATTGCCGGGGTTGGGGCACATAAATACCGCGGGTATTATGGAGCTTTCCTGCCTGCCGGTCTGGGTCTTAAAGTTAACCTGCTGGATGAAGCCCATTTCTTTGTCACGTCTACCTATCGTGTCCCGGTTACAACAGAAACCGGCAATTATCACCTGCAGCACAGTATCGGTTTTGCAGGACGTCTGGGTAAGAAAAAAGAACCGGTTGTCATTGCGCCTCCCCGTCCTCCCGCAGATACTGATATGGATGGTATCATCGATAGTCTGGATAAATGCCCTACAGTGAAAGGGGTTGAAAAATACCAGGGCTGTCCTGTTCCGGATACTGATAAAGACGGTATAAACGATGAAGATGACAAATGCCCGACTGTTGCCGGACTTGCCCGTTACAAAGGATGCCCGGTTCCTGATACTGATAAAGATGGTATCAACGATGAAGAAGACAAATGCCCGACTGTTGCCGGTGTGGCCCGCTATCAGGGTTGCCCTGTTCCGGATACAGACGCTGATGGTATCAATGATGAGGAAGATAAATGTCCTACCGTGCCTGGTGTGAAGGAGAATAATGGTTGCCCGGTAATTACGGAAGCCGTGAAGGAAAAAGTAAATACGGCTGCCAGCAATATTCTGTTCCTGACAGGAAGCTCCAAGTTACAGGCTAAATCTTTCAAAGGGTTGAACGATGTAGTGACAATCATGAAAGAGAATCCGGCCATGAGCCTGAATGTTGACGGGCATACTGACAATGTTGGAAATGATGAAAAGAACCTGGCCCTGAGTCAGACCCGTGCCGAAGCGGTGAAAGCATACCTCGTTAGTAAAGGGGTGGATGCCGGACGGATTACAGCTACCGGGTATGGCGAAACCAAGCCAGTTGCAGATAACAAAACAGCTGCCGGACGTCAGAAAAACCGCCGTTCTGAGCTGACCATGAGCTACTACAAGTAAAAACCAACAACTTATATTGAGTAAGTCCGCTTCTTTGAAGCGGACTTTTTTTATGGGAAAGTTGGGGTAAATCCTTGTCAATGATTTAATCGCCTGATAATCAGAAGTTTTTTTGCAGAACCTTCGAATTTTCCACAGTTCACATTCTCCATTTAACTGGTATTGAATTTCAGGAATTTCCTCTACCTTTGCGCCGCCATTAGGTAAAATCAATTGTGTTCTGAATTGCGGTGTCGGGGTTTTTCTTCAAGTGGCAGTCTATGAGAGTCTAATCTACCATATCAGCTGATTGTCCCGACCCGGGATGTACAACCTATAGCTGATTTTTCAACCTGTCAAGACCGCTGTTTTCCATAACTGCTGAAGCAGTGGTACAAACAAAAGCATAACCCGATAAAATCATAAAAACAAAACAACAAATCAAATAGTCATGGCCGATTTAAAATTTCAACGAAACTTTGGTATTGCCGCTCACATCGATGCGGGTAAGACCACGACAACGGAGCGTATCCTTCGTTACACAGGTATGATTCACCGTATTGGTGAGGTGCATGATGGAGCAGCCACCACTGACTGGATGGAGCAGGAGAAAGAAAGAGGGATCACGATCACATCGGCTGCTGTTAGCTGCCAGTGGAACTTCCCGACCGTATTGGGAAAAGCCACCGCGGACACAAAGAAATATTCCTTCAATATTATCGATACTCCGGGTCACGTGGACTTTACCGTAGAGGTAGAGCGTTCCATGCGTGTACTTGATGGACTGATTGCCTTGTTTTCTGCCGTAGATGGCGTGGAGCCCCAGTCAGAAACCGTATGGCGCCAGGCCAACCGTTACGGCGTACCCCGTATCGGATTTGTGAACAAAATGGACCGTGCCGGTGCGGACTTCCTGATGGTGGTGAAGCAGGTAAAGGAAATGCTGGGTTCAAAAGCCGTTCCCCTGCAGCTGCCAATTGGTGCGGAAGATGATTTCAAAGGCGTGGTAGACCTCATCAAAATGAAAGGGATCATCTGGCATATGGAAACAGAAGGTATGACTTTCGATGAAATCGATGTACCTGCTGATATGCTGGAAGAGGCCCAGGAATGGAGAGCCAGCCTGGTGGAAGCCGTAGCTGAATACGATGACAAACTGATGGAGAAATTTTTTGAAGATCCCAACAGCATTACGGAAGACGAAATGCATGAGGCCATCCGTAAAGCCACGGTTGACCTGAGCATCGTTCCGATGATGTGCGGTTCTTCCTTTAAGAATAAAGGGGTACAGACTGCACTCGATGCGGTTTGCCGTTACCTGCCTTCTCCGATCGATATCCCGGACACCGTGGGTACCAATCCGGATAGTGGTGAGCCTGAAACACGTAAAGCGGATCCCAAAGCGCCGTTTGCAGCCCTGGCGTTCAAAATCATGACTGACCCGTTTGTGGGTCGTCTGGCCTTCTTCCGCTGCTATTCCGGACACCTGGATGCAGGTTCCTATGTACTGAACGTAAGAAGCGGTAAGAAAGAGCGGATCAGCCGGATCATGAAAATGTTTGCCAACAAGCAAAACCCGATCGACTTCATTGAAGCCGGTGATATCGGAGCAGCCGTTGGTTTCAAAGAGATCAAAACCGGGGACACCCTTTGCGATGAGAATCATCCGATCACCCTGGAGAATATGTTCATCCCTGAGCCGGTAATCGCCGTAGCGGTAGAACCGAAGACACAGGCTGACGTGGATAAAATGGGTATGGCTATTGCCAAACTCGTGGAAGAAGATCCTACGCTGCGTGTAAATACAGATGAAGATACCGGTCAGACCATCCTTCGTGGAATGGGTGAGCTGCACCTGGAGATCATCATCGATCGTATGCGTCGTGAATTTAAAGTAGAAGTAAACCAGGGTGCTCCCCAGGTAGCTTATAAAGAAGCCTTCCAGGCTACGATCGAACACCGTGAGACGCTGAAAAAGCAGA
>CAZLRY010000070.1:5853-12357 GCA_964561675.1 uncultured Chitinophaga sp. | reverse complement strand
CTGGCACAGGGACAGTAGGTGATTTTCTTAGAAGAACTTGCTGCAACCACGGGTGTTTAGCTTGCTTAGAAATATAGAAGTCGGGAGTTAGTAGTTCGTAGTCGGGAGTCAACAGCCCCTACTGTGAAGTTTTTGGTGGCGGATGTTTCTCTGAGTTACCCTTGCGTATAAGCATTCAAAATAAATACATGCCATGCCGAAAGAAACAATGACGTATAGCAACAAGGACATTACAGTTACCTGGAAACCGGGTAGTTGTATTCATTCCAAATTGTGCTGGCAGGGACTGATCGCCGTATTCAATCCTAAGGAAAGGCCCTGGATCAAAATGGAGGGAGCTGGAACGGAACAGATAATTGAGCAGGTAAAAAAATGTCCGAGCGGAGCGCTTAGTTATAAAATGAATGATATGGCAGACAAAAGCAATACTCCGGAAAATACCGCCAATGTTCGGGAAGCGCTAAAGATCGAAGTGGCACCCAATGGTCCTTACCTGGTAAAAACGGCCTGCACGATTGTGCATCATGACGGACGGGAAGAAATACGGGAAGGTACGGTTGCTCTTTGTAGATGTGGTCATTCCGCCAACAAACCATTTTGCGACGGACAACACCGCAAAATTGGGTTTAGTGATTAGCACTATTCCATCAGAATCGCTTATAACAAAGAAGATTGATTGATTTTAGAAAAGTTGCGAGCTACGAGTAGCGAGCAGATGCCGTAAAACGAGTAAAGTCCGGATATTTAGTTTCATCATTCTAAGGATGTGTATTGACTACTAACTACCGACTACTATCTACTAACTAGCTTCCGGCCTTCTTCGTCTGCCCATACCCGTTCTTAATCAGCCACTGCAACACTTTATCCCGTTGATCACCCTGGACAATGGCTTCTCCGTCTTTAACGGAACCACCGGTACCGCAGAAGGATTTTAGTTTTTTACCCAGCTCTTCCAGGTCGTCCGCTGTACCCGAAAAACCCGTGATTACGGTAGCCGCTTTCCCGCCCCGCTGCTTGGTCTCGAGCCAGATGCGGAGTTTCTGTTGGGCGGGAGGAAGGGTTACAGCATCCTGCCCCTCCGCTTCAAAAGAAAAGTTGGGATCCGTGCTGTATACAAATCCCCGGGTATCAGGCTTATTTTTCTTGCTCATGCGTAAATCTGTTATTCGTTTCAATGAATTACGGTAAGGGAACCGCTTTCAGGCTCAGGTCCAGGCTCTTTGCCTGGTGGATCAATGCCCCCACACTCACATAGTCGACCCCGGTTTTCGCATAGTCCTCAATGTTATCCAGATTGATGCCGCCACTGGCTTCGGTTTCAAAATCGGCACCGGTATATTTCAAGGCTTCTTCAATCTGCTCCGGGTTGAAATTATCGAGCATGATCCGGAATACTTTTCCTTTTGCCATCGCTACCACCCTTTTTACTTCGTCGAGGCTGCGGGTCTCCACCTCTATTTTTAATCCTGGCTTTTTATCCGTCACATAAGCAGCGGCCCGTTCAATCGCCTGTTCAATGCTGCCGCAATAATCAATATGATTGTCCTTCAGCATGATCATATCGTAGAGACCAAACCGGTGATTCACACCGCCACCGATCCGTACCGCTTCTTTCTCCAGCAAGCGAAAGTTGGGGGTGGTTTTACGGGTATCCAGCAATTTTGTCTTATATCCCTTTAATTTATCCGTATAAACTTTCGTCAGCGTGGCAATCCCGCTCATCCGCTGCATGCAGTTTAATACCAGTCGTTCACACTGCAGGATCGTATGTACGGAGGCTTCCACTTCAAAGGCCTTTTCCCCATACTTCATTTCCTCCCCGTCTTTCTTAAAGGCGGTAAAAACGGATGAAGGTTCTTTATAAGCAAAGATCTTTCTGGCGACTTCCATTCCGGCCAGCACTCCGTCCTGTTTAATTTTCAATACTGCCTTACCCCTGGCATCAGCCGGTATGCAGGATAATGCCGAATGATCCCCGTCGCCCACATCTTCCTTCAGCGCCTCATCCACGAGGTGATTTAATTTTTCATCAAAACTCATGGGGCAAATTTAATGGATCGGTTTGTAGGGGCATAAAAAAAACCCGCCGGGCGGGTTACAAAGAGTTCAAAAGAGAAAAAGAAATTAAGGAGGGTGTGTTACCAGGAACTTATTGCTGCCGTTTTATCTACTCCCTAATGAAAAGACTTATAAACTATTTCAGTACTCCCCGAATTGGCACATTGGCTAATTGGCATATTGGCACATTGTATTAATCGATCGACTGAAACCGGATCTCATTTACCAGATCCTTTCCCTTACTCGTACGCATGAAAATATTGGTCCTGAAATTCCCAGAACTGGTTTGCAGGGTTCCAATAGCGAAATTACCCCCGGGAGAAGTGCCTTTGTGTTTCAGCTCAAATCCCTTCACTTTATTATTGGAAAAAAAATCTTTTAATATGACCAGGGCCTGGGCCTTGCTGTATGTGTCATACTTTTCCGGCAGGGTCAGCTCCACATTGTCATCTAAGTACTTCGCCAGTTCGGTGGCATTCCCTGATTTAATTGCACTTACCACTTCGTCAATACCTTGTTGTGCCTTAAATGAAGACAACAACAGCATCGCCGAAAGAAGAAAGGTTGTAAAAATCTGTTTCATATTACTTCGATGTTGGTTTTCACTGGGTATTTATCTAAAAACATGCCATGTTAAGTGGCAGTAGTTCCACCGGTACTAAAATACTACAAATCAGGGGCTTTTACCAAATCAGGGTGGAGAATAGCTGAATTGATGTAGTTTTACAGGGTACGGACGGGAAATCTTCCCTGAATTTTATTGTGATAACCCCTTGAATAATTGAGTCAAATGTCATCTAAAAAAGTAATCCTGGTCATTATGGACGGTTGGGGACTGGGAAAAGTTGCATCCGCCGACGCGATCCAACACGCCAAAACACCGTTTACCAACAGTTTATATCACGAGTACCCGCATACCACCCTGATTACCTGCGGTGAAGCGGTAGGTCTGCCCGACGGGCAAATGGGTAACTCGGAAGTAGGTCACCTGAACCTGGGCGCCGGTCGTATCGTCTACCAGGAATTGCAGCGAATTAATGTAGCCGTTCGCGATGGTTCTTTTGCACAAAACGAAACGCTCCTGAAATCCATCCGGTTTGCAAAAGCAAACAATAAACCTCTGCACCTGCTGGGGCTTGTAAGTAATGGCGGTGTGCACTCGCATATCAATCATATAAAAGCAATAGCCGATGTGTGTAAGGCAGAAGGGCTCGAAAGAGTATTTATTCATGCCTTTACTGATGGGCGTGATTGTGATCCTAAAAGCGGACTAGCCTTTATCATCGAACTGCAGCAACACCTCAATGGCAGCGTGGGCAAGATTGCCAGTGTTAGTGGTCGTTACTATGCCATGGACCGGGATAAACGCTGGGAACGGGTGAAGCTCGCTTATGACGCACTGGTAAAAGGAGAAGGGGCCAAGGCTACAGATGCCGTAGCCGCTGTTGAAAATGCGTATGCCGCAACGATCACGGATGAGTTTATCAAACCCACCGTAATCGTGGATGAGGCACAGCAACCACTCGCCACTATACAGGACGGCGATGTGGCAATCTGCTTTAATTTCCGTACCGACCGCTGCCGGGAGATCACTCAGGTGCTCACCCAGCTCGACCTGCCGGAGTTTGATATGCATAAACTGTCGCTGGATTATACCACCATGACCGAATATGACAAAACCTATCAAAACGTACATGTCATCTTTGAAAACGACAACCTGAATAACACACTGGGCGAAATTCTGGAACAAAACGGGAAGAAACAGATCCGGATCGCTGAAACAGAAAAATACCCGCACGTTAGTTTCTTTTTCAGCGGGGGCCGTGAAAAACCATTTGAAGGTGAAAAAAGGATCATGGTGCAGTCTCCTAAGGTAGCTACCTACGACCTTCAACCTGAGATGAGTGCGCATGAAATTACCGATGCAATCGTGGCCGAAATAAATAGTCAGTCCGCTGATTTTATATGCCTGAACTTTGCCAATGCAGATATGGTGGGACACACAGGTATCTGGGAAGCGGCTATCAAAGCAGTTGAAACCGTGGATCATTGCGTGGAAAGAGTGGTGACGGCCGGACTGGCCAATGGATACACGATCTTTCTGACAGCCGACCATGGCAACTCTGATTTTATGATCAATGAAGATGGCAGTCCGAACACCGCCCACACCCTGAACCCGGTTCCCTTTTTCATTATTGATAAAGAATGGAAAGGCCCGGTGAAACCCGGCAAACTCGGTGACCTGGCCCCTACGATATTAACGATGATGCAATTACCGATCCCGAAAGAAATGACGGGAGAGGTACTCATAGATTGATTAACCTTAAAAACACCACGTATGTTCAGGAAAATCATGTACGTATTACTTGCCGCATTTATTGTGATCCAGTTTATTCACCCGGCAAAGAATACGAGTGAGGGCTTACAGCCCAACACGATCGGGAATAATTATGCCATACCGGCGGATGTTAAAACCATACTGGGAAAAGCCTGCAACGATTGCCACAGCAATAATACCCGTTACCCCTGGTATGCTAAAATACAGCCCGTGGACTGGTGGCTGAACAAACACGTGGTGGATGGTAAAAAAGACCTCAATTTTGATGAGTTCACGAACCGCGCTCCCCGCTACCAATACCACAAAATGGAAGAAGTGATTGAAATGGTAAAAGAACGGGAAATGCCATTAAAATCCTATACATGGACGCATAAAGACGCCCGGCTGACTTCTAACGAAAGAGAGAAAATGACCGGCTGGGCACAATCTGTTATGGATGCCATGAAAGTGAAGTACCCGGTTGACAGCCTGATACGACCAAAGCGATAATCCGTTTTGTACATGCAACGAAACAGAAACCGATCTTTCATAAGTCTCCTGCTCCTGCTGCCGGTATTGATTCCGCTGTTGTTCATTGTTATCAATGACCTGAACAAATGGCAGATCAAATACCGGAGCCATGAACGGTTTTCTTCTTCCGTGTCACTGGTACAACTGCGCATTCCTGAAAGCGAAGTAAAGTGGATGGACAAAAAGGAAATTTTTGTAAACGGACGGATGTTTGATATTAAAAAATCGGAATTGAAAGATGGCTTTTACACATTTACCGGTCATTATGATGACCCTGAAACCAAATTGCTGAGAAAGCAACAAAAGGCACAACAACAAAAAGACGGACAGCAAACGCTTTTGCAGGTATTTAAATCATTACAACAACTTTATTACGAATCGGAGGAACCCGGCTTTTGGCCGGCAACTGCCGCAGTTCAACAACCCCGTTTATCCAATGAACGGCTGGCTACCACTTTCCCGGATATAAGCACTCCTCCCCCGCAGGGCAGCAGTATACCTGCTCTTTAATCTCTATTTTTTTTACGTAAACTGATCTTTATGAGAAAGTATGCCTTGCTCATAGCATTGCTGTATACCTGCACTTTTGCGCGGGCACAAGAAGACACGGCTTCCAAAAATCTGGATGAAGCCGTAGTCTATTCCAATAAATTCGCCGAGAAAAAGAAAAACCTCGCCCAGAAAATTGATGTCATTACGGCCGCAGTCATTGCCCGTTACAACAGCCAGAATACCGGCGATCTGCTCATCAATACCGGAAATGTTTTTGTTCAGAAAAGTCAGCAAGGCGGAAGCAGCCCGGTACTCCGGGGATTTGAAGCCAGCCGGTTATTATTGCTGGTAGATGGAGTACGGATGAATAACGCCATTTACCGGGCCGGACACCTGCAAAACGTAATCACGGTTGACCAGAATATGCTCGAACGTGCGGAAGTGATGTATGGCCCCTCTTCGACTATCCATGGCAGTGATGCATTGGGTGGTGCCATCCAGCTGCGGACCAAGCCGCCTGTCTTATCCGTTGACGGGAAAACCCTGATAAAAGGAACCGCCTTTACCCGTTACAGCACCGTGAACCAGGAAAAAACAGGCCATGCCGATCTCAGTATCGGCGGAAAAAAACTGGCCTGGCTCCAGTCCTACACCTTCAGTGAATTCGGAGATATGAAAATGGGTAGTAATTACCCGGACAAATACCCCGATTTCGGCCGCCGTACCCGTTATATTGAAACGGTAAATGGCATTGACCGGATCGTGGCCAATAATGACGATCGGGTGCAGAAATTTTCAGGCTACAGCCAATGGGATATTACTCAGAAACTGCTGTTCAATCAAAGTGATAAAGTCAGCCACAGACTGAATCTGCAGTATTCCAGTTCCACAGATATTCCCCGGTATGACCGGTTACAGGACCTGCGTAATTTCGGAGGATCGATTGGCACCACACTCCGCTATGCGGAATGGTACTATGGACCACAGACCCGGGTAATGGGTTCGTATGAACTCAATATTGCAAAAGCCGGTTTCCTGGATGAATTCCGAACCATCCTGAGTTACCAGGATATAAAAGAAAGCCGTCAGCAACGTGAATACCTCCG
>CAZLRY010000070.1:0-5753 GCA_964561675.1 uncultured Chitinophaga sp. | reverse complement strand
TCCGGTTTCCGGGCACCCAATATTGATGATGCGGCCCGGATCTTTGAATCCAGTTCGGCGATACAACGTGTTATTATCCCGAATGCAGATATCGGCCCGGAGTATACCTATAATTTTGACCTGGGACTGACCTACAACGTGAAGAATAAAATACGGTTTGAGCTGACCGGTTTCTATACGTTGTTCCGCAATGCCATTGCCCTGGCGCCATTCCAGCTCAATGGACAAGATTCAATTGTTTATAATGGGGTAATGTCTGCTGTTTATACCAATCAGAATGTCAACAAAGCTTTCCTGCGTGGATTAAATGCAAGGCTGAAAATTGAAATAAGCAAATCGCTCACTTGGGACAATACCGTCAGCCAGACGTATGGCCGGTATGTAAACCCGGATAAATCAAAAAAGCCGATGGATCATATTCCCCCGGTATTTGGTAAATCCTCCATTGCTTACTCCGCTAAAAAATTCAATACAGAATTCTTTATGCAATTCAATGGCTGGAAAAAAATCAAAGACTATAATCCCGATGGAGAAGATAACGGACAATATGCCACTGTGGATGGTATGCCTTCCTGGCTGACCCTGAACTGGAGAGGTTCTTTTGCCGTTAAAAAATACCTGACCATACAAGCCGGTATTGAAAATATCCTGGACCGCAACTATCGTTATTTTGCTTCGGGCTTCTCGGCGCCGGGACGGAATTTCATCCTTGCACTCCGGAGTAATTTTTAGTTTCTATTATAAGAAAGGTTGCCATTAAATGTGGCAACCTTTTTTTAGGTACCGGGTCATCGCAGTTCAAAGGGATTCTCTTTATACAATATTTCGCCCCTACAGGGCTCCAACAGCCTCAAAACTGGCGTTCTATTGACATTACGCCCCGCCGGGGCTTAAGGCTTACCTGCTATTTAAAGACTCCCGACTGCCAACTGTTTACTGCCGACTGCTTACTGCCGAATGCTTACTGCCGACTGCCGACTGCCTACTGCCGACTGCTTACTGCCACCTGCCGACTGCCTGCTGCCATCTGCCCGTAAAAACCCCCGTTCCCCCTCAATTTTAACCTGATTTTTCTTTCCCCATGCAGCATCCGTTCCAAAAAAATGTCTAATTTACAGGCAACCAAAGGGTAGTTATGACCGAGGAAGCCATTTTACAAGGTTGTTTGAAAAATGAGGCATCAGCCCAGCGTGAACTGTACAACAGGTATAGTTCAAAAATGCTGGCCGTATGTTATCGTTTTGGACAGAACCGGGAAGATGCGGAGGATATGCTCCAGGAAGGTTTCATAAAGGTCTTTTTACAGATTCACACGTTTGAAAACCGGGGTGCATTTGAAGGTTGGATCCGACGGATAATGGTACATACCTGTATCAATATCCTGAAGAAGAATAAGAAGTTCAATGAAAGCGTGGACATTATCCATGCAACGGGTGTTCAGGTCAGGGAAGAATCGGTACCGGCCATTATTCAGGCCAAACAGGTGGTGGAATGTATCCGGCTCTTACCCATCGGTTACCGTACAGTACTGAATCTCTATGCGGTGGAAGGATATAGTCACCGGGAAATATCCAATATGCTGGATATAGAAGAAAGTACCAGCCGGAGCCAGTATACCCGGGCCAAAGCCATGCTGGAAGATATATTAGTAAGAAAAAGAATTTTGCATAAACCAAAACAGGAATTCAACTGGCTGGCCGCCGTAAGCCGCCGCTGAAGATGATGCTAAACGTACCCTTAATTGCTGACTGGTTATGGAGAGTAATTTCAATAATAACGATTTCGAACGGTTTCTGAAGCAGAATGCTGACCAGTACCGGATGTTTCCTTCTGAAAATGTGTGGGAAGGCATCCATAACACACTCCATACGCGTCGCCGCTGGCATGGTCTCTGGCTCGCACTATTATTACTCACTACCGGAACAGTAACCTGGATCATGCTCACCAGTCCGGGTAACAAGAAAGAACCCGTTATCGCAGCCCGCCAACCTGTGGCAAAGAAAGAACCCGCTGCGGTTCCTGCAACTGAATTGGTAACCACACCGACATCCAATCAGGACAGCAAAGCACCGATCGCCTCACCAGGCAATCGGGAAAAGAATATATTCCTGGCTACCGATTTACTTGAAATACCATCACCTGCGACCCAGGAACTTTCTGATGATGAAAATGCCAGTACTGCAGCATTGGTACCTGTCAGCAGCAGTATTGTAAATATCACAGCCGTTTTCCCGGTTCAGGATAATCCGGCCCGTAACCCGGTTGCAGTTATACCCCGTTCAGCCCCTCGTCAGCCGGAATACCTGAATCACGCCCCGGCAATGAATCTGGCCACCGCAACACCGGTATCAACAATTGCCAGTGATCTGATTGCAGATCCTGCAGCCAGTCCGGCATTAAATGAAAAACAACCGGAAACCGCTCCTGAAATAAGGCGGGAAGACGCATTATATCCGTTGACGATTGAAAGTGTTTTCAATTCATACCAGGTGGCCCGTAAAACACGGAAAGCCAAATGGCAGGTATTTATCACGCCTACCGTGACATACCGGAAACTCAACGAAAACAAACAATTTATCACTTCAGCCCGTTCGAATATGAGCTCCACACCGCTCACGTATTCCCCAGACCTGAATAACCTGGTCACCCACCGTCCTGACCTCGGATTGCAACTGGGCATTTCCATGTCATACCCGCTGACGAAAAAAATATCCATGGTCACCGGCCTCCAGTTCAATATCAGCAAATATGATATCTGGGCCTATAATTACCCAAGCGAACTGGCTACGGTCGCACTCAGTAATGATTATGGCGGAACCAGCACCGTCTCTACAGTAACCAATTACCGGATTGTCGGGGTGAACAGAGCGAATAAAGCCAACTGGCTGCGGAATTTTTATTACTCGGTTTCTGTACCGGTCGGACTGGAATACAAAGCATTTAAAACGAAAAGAGCCTTTGTGGGTGTGGCCGCCACATTACAACCCACTTACGTACTGGGTAACCGGGCTTACGTGATCTCTACCGATTACAAAAACTATATGGAAGTGCCCTCCCTCACCCGCAAATGGAATGTCAATGCCGGGTTTGAAACCTTTGCCGGGTTTAATGTGGGAAAAACCGCCTGGAGGCTCGGGCCTCAGGTACGCTACCAGGCCATGTCCAGCTTCAAAAAAGAATACCCGGTACAGGAACACCTGTTTGACTATGGTTTCAAGCTGGGTATCATGCTCAATCATTAATATTTTCAACCTGCTGCATACAACAGAAAACCCGCTATCATCTGGCGGGTTTTCTGTTTCAGGTCATGCAGTTAATGCGGTTTCAAGTAATTTTGCAACATGAAAAAATTGTTCCTTGCCGGGCTTCCTTTACTGACCCTGTTCCTGTTTTCCTGTAAAGAAAAAAAGAAAGCGGAAAGCAAAGGATTTGTATCCGTGATATCCCTGATTGAAAAACAGGTGGCGCACGTCGACACCTCCCTGTATTCGATCGTCCAGGTGATTGCCAAAGACAGCCTGCACACCGACACGAACTATATCCCCCGCGAAAAATTCAGGGAAACGGCCCATGAATTTCTTGAACTCCCCGATCTGACCAACCCGGAAGTGGCCGCCCGGTTTAATGAAGAAAAAATGTATGATACCCTGATGCGCCGGGTAATCATATCTTATACGCCCATCGATCCGAAAAAAGAGGAAATCAAGAAAATTGAACTGCTGATCAGTCAGGAAGTAATGGAAGACGGCAGTAATAAAGTCACCAATATCATCGTGGACCGTATCCTGAAAAACCGGGATGGCTTTCTGCAAAAGAAAATGGTCTGGCGCACCGACCGGAGTTTCCTGATCGTAACCAGCACCCAGCAACCCGGGCAACCTGAAATCACCAGCACGAACAGGGTCACCTGGAACGAAGAAAATACCCCATGACCGCGGCCGAATTTCAACAGATCGCTACCATGATTCCCGCACAACCGGGGATCTATAAATACTATGACAGTGAGGATCAGCTCCTCTATGTGGGAAAGGCCAAGCACCTGCGTAAGCGGGTCAGTTCCTATTTTTCCAAAACCTTCACCACGTATAAAACCCATGAACTGGTTCAGCGGATTGCCCGTATCGAGTTTACCATTGTCGGCTCTGAACAGGATGCATTCCTGCTGGAAAACTCCCTGATCAAACAATACCAGCCCCGGTTCAATATCAACCTGAAAGATGATAAGACCTACCCGTTTATCGTCATCAAAAACGAGCCCTTTCCCCGCGTGTTCCTGACACGACAAAAAAAAGATGATGGATCGGAGTACCTTGGGCCGTTTACATCTGTTAAACGAGTACGGGAACTGCTGGAATTTATCAAACAAACCATTCAGCTGCGCAATTGCAGTCTGAACCTGACGGCCGGTAATATTGAAAAAAAGAAATTTAAAGTTTGCCTTGAATACCACCTGGGAAATTGCAAAGGTCCCTGTGAAGGGTTACAGACCCTGGAAGAATATGCTGGCGATATCAGTCAGCTCCGCAACCTGTTAAAGGGAAACCTGGCCCCGGTGATCCGGCATTTCAAAGAAGAAATGAAAGCGCATGCGGCTGACCTGGCTTTTGAAAAAGCGGAACTGGTCCGGAAGAAAATTGACTACCTCGAAAATTATCAGTCACGCTCCGTGGTGGCAGGGCTGAAAGCAGCCGATCTCGATGTTTTTTACCTGTTGCAGGAAAAAGAGATCGCTTATGTCAACTACCTCATGGTGCGCAACGGATCCATTATCCAGACCCAGACCAATAAAGTGGACACCCCGCTGGATGAAACACCGGAGGAAGTACTGGCATTTTCGGTGGCCGCCTTACGAAGCACCTTCAACAGTGATGCCCGTGAGATAGTCGTGCCCATCCCGATTGATTTTCCGCAGGAAGATATGGTCGTCACCGTACCCCGTGGGGGAGATAAAAAGAAATTGCTGGAACTGGCAGAAAAAAACGCCCGGTACTTTATTGATGAATTGCAGGCAAAGGAACGGTTAAAGCTGCATTCAAAAGAAGAGGCCGGCAAAGCATTGCTGGAACAACTGCAGGAAGAACTGACCCTTACGGACCTGCCGGTGCATATCGAATGTTTTGATAACTCCAACTTCCAGGGCAGTTACCCGGTATCGGCCATGGTCTGTTTCCGGAATGCACAACCTTATAAAAAAGACTACCGGCATTTCAATGTAAAGACCGTGGAAGGGATCAACGATTTTGCGACGATGAAAGAAGCTGTCTACAGGCGTTATAAACGGCTTTCTGAGGAGGGGCACGATTTCCCTCAGCTAGTTATCATTGACGGCGGCAAAGGCCAGCTAAGCGCCGCTAATGAAGCCATAACCGAACTGGGACTGGAAGGAAGAACCACCCTGGTCGGACTGGCAAAAAATGAAGAGGAGATTTTCTTTACAGGCGATACCCAGTCGCTCAAACTGCCTTATAACAGTCCCACCTTAAAACTACTCCGCCGTATCCGGGATGAGGTACACCGGTTCGGCATCACTTTCCACCGCGCCAAACGCAGTAAAGGCACGTTTAAAAACGAGCTTGAGGATATTCCCGGCATTGGCAAGTCCACGGCTGAAAACCTGCTCAAAACGTTCCGTTCCGTAAAAAAAGTCAGTGAAGCCTCGTTGAAAGAACTGGCAATGCATGTGGGCAAGGTAAAAGCAGGTGTGATTATGGATTATTTTGAGAAGAAGGCGAGAGAGGGGAATAAGAAATAAG
>CAZLRY010000069.1:0-12507 GCA_964561675.1 uncultured Chitinophaga sp. | reverse complement strand
TAATGGCATTCAGTAATAATCCCAGGTTAGTACGGCCAATCGTGGCCTTGGTGACAGTTTTGGTGGTCTTGCCATTACCGGTTATTGGAATGGGTTTGTAAATACCCAGTTTATCTTTCATGGAAAGGACACCCATAGCCAATGCGGCTATATCGGCGGGGAAGCGGAAACTGGTGGAAAGGTTCAATGTGGTAAACGGCGTCTTTGAAAGCGAATTAATCGCGTACCGCCAGCCATAGATTTGCTGATGGGTATCACCTACAATCACTTTGATTGCGGGTTGTTTCAGAAATACATCCAGCATGGCGGCGGACGCATCCTGTCCTTCATCAAACAGGATATAATCATAAGGCAACACCGGTGCGGATAACTGAAATTTCTTCAGGTAAAAATCATGCGTAATCTCGATTTCCGCCTTATCCATTTTGGCCAGGAAATGCCGGGTGCCTTCTTCGATCACCCGGTAAAAAGCGTGTACAAACTTTTTGGCATTCGCTTCTTTAACCGTGTCCAGGTAATTCAGGTCCTGCACTTTGGCCTTATCACTGTTGCAGAAATAGGTAATGAATTTACTGATATGATTGGCGAGTATGAATTCAGTATGCCGGGCCCCATCTCCGGTGAGGGAGAGTACTTCGGCGATCTGGTGGGTTTTATATCCTTGCGAACTGAGGATGTATTTATTTCCCCGCATAATATAGCGGTAGGCGAGGGAGTGGGCCGTTTCCACCGTAACATTATTCAGTCCGCGTGCCGCAAATTTCCGGACCGCTTCAAGCTTAACGGATTTATTAAAGGCCAGGTAAAGGATACGGCAACCCGCCGGCCTTGAAGCCGCATATTCAATCATGGTACTCGTCTTACCGGATCCCGCTACCGCATTTACGGCAATATCTGTATTGGTGGCCAGGATGGCTTTTTGCTCTTCGGTCAGATTCATTTCCTTCATGTCGTTTACTCGTTGGAATTTTTCACAAGGCCGCTAAGATAGGGGGAAAGGGGATTGGTTTTGCAACCGTCGCAGGAGGGAGTCGGTAGTCGGCAGTGGGCAGTGGGCAGTCGGCAGTGGGCAGTGGGCAGTCGGCAGTGGGCAGTCGGCAGTCAACAGCCCATTCTGAGTAATGCAGGTGACTCTATCTATTCCCGTTTTCAGGACTACTATCTACTAACTACTTGCTACTAACTACTAACTGTTTTCGTCTAACTTTGTCCCGAACCTCCAAACAGATGCCAAAGAACAAATCCGCTGTTATTCGTCACCGTGTCATCAACAACAGTCTGCGTGATAAAAGAAAAAGATACCCCTCACTGCAGGACCTCGCCGAAGCCTGTTCACGGATTCTGGAGACGGATATTTCTCCCTCTACCATTGAGAAAGATATAAGGCTAATGAAGCAGGACCGGCCGGTAGGCTATGAAGCCCCGATTGTTTTTAACCGGGCAGCGAATGGATATAGCTATAGTGAGCCGGGATATTCCATAGATGAAGTGGGTCTTGAAGCGGAAGAGTGGGAGGCCATCCGCTATGCGGCCCTGTTACTTTTTCAGTATAAAGAAGTTCCCCTTTTTGCCAATTTTAAAGCGGCCGTGGAACGGATTGACGCCAGCCTGCAGATTGGACTTGACCTGGAAGATCCTTTCCTGTCTAAGAAAATACAGTTCGAACAACCGGTATCACTCAAAGGCTATGAATGGCTGGCCGAACTATCTGCTGCATTAAAGAAGGAGGAGCTGATCCGTTTCACCTATGAAAATATTTACAAGAATGAAATCAAATCGTACACCGCGCTGCCGGTATTGTTGCGGGAACAAAAAAACCGCTGGTATATGGTGGCCTGGGTGGAAGAACGGGACAGTTTTCTCACTTTCGCCCTCGACCGGATCCATGAATTACAGTTGACTGGTGAACGTAAAAAACTGAAAAAATCCTTTAACCCGGATATTTACCTCAGGCATGCGGTTGGTATCATAGATAATGACGGAGAACCCTCCTTGGTCAGGCTCCGCATTAAAGCACCCTATCATAAACTGGTGGCACTGGATCCACTGCATCATTCCCAGAAGATCCTCGAAACAAACAGTAAGTCCTGCACGCTTGAATTGCAGGTACATATCACCCACGAACTTCATCAGCGTATTCTATCCATGGGTCCGCTTTGCCGTGTTCTCAGCCCTGCTTCCCTGAAAAAAGAAATTCAGCAGCAATTAAAAGAATCGCTGGAACAGTATTGAGGCCTCCAATAGGCGGCGGTTTGCCCTCATAAGTTTGTATCCGTTATCTTCTTATTCATCCAAACTTATGTTATGCGTGTACTTTGTATCGACAATCTCCATCCTCTGCAACCTGACGGATTACGTCCCGCCGATAAAATCAGGGAAGGGGAAGTGTATCATGTGATTGAGCAGGTGACGATCGGCGAACACCTGTTTTTTCTGCTGGCCGAAAAACTAAAAGCCACCCGGGCGGTATTGTATAAAGCCACCCGTTTCCTCCCCTGTATGGGGGAGGGAGAAGTGGCTGCTTTGCCACCTGATCTGCTCCCCATATTGGAGAAATCCCCTCAATTTTAATTTTTTCAGTTTTTTGCCAGACCTCCAATAGACGGCGGTCAGCCCTTGTTTTTTTGTATCGTAAATAAATACCGTATGCAAAAGCACTTTTACAGCACTACTGTTATAACGAAGGAAACCAGCCAGTCCAGCGTGGTGAGTCTCTCCCTGGAAGAACAACTCAGTCTGCAGGATGCCATGCAGCCTGCCTGCCGTAGTCTTGTTTCCCTCGTCCGGCTCGGCTACTATTTCCGGTATCATACCGGAAGTTTCCAGGCACTCTGGAACGAGTACTGGGGGGCCAGTGCCGAATTTGAGCTGGAAGTATTGCGTGTCCATCTCCGTGAAGTCCCGTTTTTAAAACAAACCCTTGAACAACACCGTTCGAACATTTACAAGTATATGGAGCAACTCACGCTCTTATCCAAAATGGTTCAGTCCGATGCCGCAGGCGATATCCGCCTCGGCTGGGGCGGTGATATGTACTACCGCATCCTCCGTAGCCATTACCCGGATGAATGGTGCTGGTTGCTGCACGCGTATGCGCACCCTGATGCAGAAGAAAGAGAAGCCGAACTCATGCTCCGCCGTGGCAAGCATTGACTGGAATTACCAGATTCAATTCCTCAGGAGGGGCTGTTGACTACTAACTACTAACTACGAACTACTAACTGATTCTCGCTACCTTTGCCAAAACATCAGCCATTTGCAGCCGGTATTCCTTATTACTCCTCCATTTACCCAATTAAATACGCCATACCCGGCGACCGCTTATCTCAAAGGTTTTTTCAATACAAAGAATATTCCGGCCGTTCAGGCAGACCTCGGTATTGAAGTGACCCTGGCGGTTTTTTCAAAAGCAGGGCTGGTACGTTTGTTTGAGGAAATCGGAAAAAAGGGAGGGGACTATGCTGAGAATATCAACCGCATCCTTGCCATGAAGGAGGATTATATCCGCACGATCGATGACGTCATTCTATTCCTGCAAGGCAAACGTAATACACTGGCCCACCTCATCAGTGGCCGTAATTTTCTCCCGGAAGCCGGTCGCTTTGCCCAGGCAGAAGACCTCAAATGGGCTTTTGGCAGTATGGGCATCCAGGATAAAGCCAAATACCTCGCGACCATGTACCTGGAGGATCTCAGTGATCTGATCAAGGATACCGTGGATGAACATTTTGGCTTCAGTCGCTATGCAGAAAGCCTGGGCCGGTCCGCCAGCAGTTTTGATGAACTGTATGCCGCTCTAAAGGCTCCATATACTTATCTGGATTCAGTACTTATTTCTATACTGAAAGAAAAAATGGAGAAGATCCGGCCATCCATGCTCGCGATCTCCGTGCCTTTTCCAGGAAATCTCTATACCTCCCTTCGCTGTGGTCAATGGGTAAAAGAGCATTACCCGGAATGTAAAGTGGCCATGGGTGGTGGTTTTGCTAACACCGAACTCCGTTCACTCAGTGATCCGCGGGTGTTTGAATTTTATGACTTCATCACCCTCGATGACGGTGAAGCTCCCCTGGAACAATTATGGGAACATATACAAGGTCATAAAACAAAGGAAGAACTGAAGCGCACCTTCACCCTGGATAAAGGGAAAGTGGTTTATATCAATAACAAAAGCTGTACGGATTATAAACAGGGTCAGGTAGGTACTCCGGATTACAGTGACCTGCTGCTGGATAAATACATCTCCGCGATCGAAGTGGTGAACCCCATGCATAGTCTCTGGAGCGATGGCCGCTGGAACAAACTCACCATGGCCCATGGATGTTACTGGGGCAAATGCACTTTCTGTGACATCTCCCTTGACTATATAAAAAATTATGAACCCATTGCGGCATCTCTCTTGGTTGACCGGATGGAGGAAATGATCGCGCAGACCGGGCAGAACGGATTTCATTTTGTGGATGAAGCGGCACCGCCTTCCCTCATGAAATCGCTGGCCATCGAGATTATCCGCCGCAGCCTGGTGGTCAGCTGGTGGACCAATGTACGTTTTGAAAAAAGTTTTACCCTTGATCTTTGTCTGCTGTTAAAAGCCTCCGGTTGTATCGCCGTCAGTGGCGGACTGGAAGTAGCATCGGATCGTTTATTAAAACTGATTGATAAAGGCATCACGGTTTCACAGGTGGCAAAGGTCTGCCGGAACCTGACCGAATCCGGCATAATGGTGCATGCCTATCTGATGTATGGGTTTCCCACACAAACCGAACAGGAAACCATCGACTCCCTGGAAATGGTCCGCCAGTTATTTGAGACCGGCGTATTACAATCCGCCTTCTGGCACCTCTTTACCATGACCGCTCATAGTCCTGTTGGACAGAATCCCGATAAATACAAGGTCCGTAAACAAAACAGTGAAGTGGGCACATTCGCCAATAACGATATTCCGCATATTGATCTCACAGGAGCCGATCATGAAGCGTTTGGCTTTGGCTTGAAAAAAGCCCTGCTGAATTACATGCACGGCACCTGTTTTGATTTTGCACATGACAAATGGTTTGATTTCAAAGTGCCTAAAACCACGATCGCTCCTGATTATATCAAAAGGGCCATTGAAGAACCGGAACTGAACAGTAATCCCAATAGTCGTATACTATTCACCGGAAAACAACCGGATTCAGCCATCATCCAGAAATCAAAAAAGGGCGCTAAATGGGAAGTGATGTCGCTCAGTTTCCAGACCCTCAAAGGCACGCATACCATCAGTGTCGATCCGGATAAAGGAGCCTGGTTGCTGCAACTCCTGCCACAGCTACAGATAGCTAATACAAAAGTACTCACCTTGAAAGAAGTCATGGCCGATTATGAAAAAGCCGGACTTGAAGACTTTGAATTGTTCTGGGATAATAAGCCGGTGAACGGGTTGTGGAAGGTGGGGTTGTTGAAAGTGTAGGAGGGGAGTTGGGAATTGGGAAATGGGAATTGGGAATTGGGAATTGGGAGTGGGGGAGTATGACTCCGGACTTTATAATTTTCTGTAAATTCAATTAAAATACCTACATCATGAAAGTGTTCATCAAAGTTGTTTTCACGTTCGTCTTTTGTACGTTGCTTACATCTCTTTCAGCCCAGACCGTGCAGGAACTGCAGAAACAACTGACAGAAATGAGCCGGCAACTGGCACAACTCAAAGCCGAACTGGCTGCGCTAAAGTCAGTGGTTGAGGTACAGGGTAATAACCTGGAGATTACTACCCAGGCCAACCGGCAGGATGTTGTGGGAAGTAATTATTCGATCAGTACCGGAGCGGATATGGTTTTTAACACCGGCCGCAATTTCACCTTTACCACGGCCAATACAGCCAGCATAACCATTGGTGTTAATTTATCAGAAACCATTGGTGCAAACCGGACATTTAATGTAGGACGGGATTTTTCTGAAACGATTGGTAATAACCGGACGGTGTATGTCGGTAAAGACCTTACTCAAACCATTGGGCTAAGTATGGCAATGAGTATGGGCAAGGATTTCTCAGAGACAAATGGACAAAACCGGGTGATGACTGTAGGCAAGGATTTTTCCGGAACTGTCAGCAGCCGTTACTTTCTCAAAGTGGGCAAGGAACTAACCTTCGAAGCCGGCGACCAGATTATTTTTAAAGTTGGCAGCGCGATGATCATTCTCAGAAAGAATGGCGATGTCGAGATCAAAGGAAATATGATCAATGTAAAAGGATCCGGTGATGTACAGCTAAAGGGAACGAAGTTGCTACAGGGGAATTAGGGATTTGGAAATAGGAAATGGGAAATAGGAATTAGGAAATAGGGAGAAGGTTAAAAGTCTGGCAGATTAAGAACAACATTCTTAGAATGGGCTGTTTACTCCCGACTACTGACTCCCGACTCCCGACTGCTTTCTGTTTCTCCACAACCAAGGCGCCACCGGCTCTTTCTCAACCCACAATCCCTTTTTCGTTACCCGGGCTCGGTTCTCCAACAGACTATACGTTGAATCAGCCGAGTACTTCTTATAATGCCAGGCCAATCCGGCTTTTACCAGTTCGCGGTTCAATGTATCTCCATTTAATAGGATCACTTCTGCAATCAGCCGCTTGTTCCGGTCATATTGACCGAAATGCAAGAGTGTGACGGCTTTCCCAAAACATTTATCCGATGTATATACCTTGGCTTTTGCTCCGTAAGGCTGGTTCTTTTCCGGGCAGTCAATATGAGCAAAACGAACACGCTGAACTTTACCATTCAGGAGTACTTCGATGGTATCACCATCTTTAACGGCAATAACTTTTCCTGGCTCTTTAACCGGAAAAAGAAATAGCCAGGTGAAAAACAGCAGTTGAATCGGATAGGAGAGCATGCTATAGATATATCTAGAATAACTAAGTAAATGAGGAGATTATTGTGTAGAGTAACCGGAAGTGATAAGCCAGAAGCAAGAAGGGAAGCTTTTTCTTTGCGTCCTTTGCGGGATATTTTGTATTCGTACGAGATTACTACATGATCTCCGTCGCATTTGATTTACCCAAGGCCTCCACAGCCGCTGTCGCGTCTGACGGCTTTTCTCTGCGTTCTCTGCGCCCTCTGCGGTTTAATTATTAAAGTTGTACGAGATTATTACATGATCTCCGTCGCATTTGATTTACCCAAGGCCTCCACAGCCGCTGTCGCGTCTGACGGCTTTTCTCTGCGTTCTCTGCGCCCTCTGCGGTTTAATTATTAAAGTTGTACGAGATTATTACATGATCTCCGTCGCATTTGATTTGCCCAAGGCCTCCACAGCCGCTGTCGCGTCTGACGGCTTTTTTGTTTGTCTGCAAACTGGAGCAAGCTCCGTTTGCCTCCAAACAAAAAAGCCTCCCAGCTTTCGCTGAGAGGCCTTGTAGCCCGTACGAGATTCGAACTCGTATCACCACCGTGAAAGGGTGGTGTCCTAACCCTTAGACGAACGGGCCTCGTCCTCCGTAGCCTTGGCGAAGGAGGGCCTTTACCCTTTACTTCACCAATTGATGAAATTACATTCATCCCGGAATCCTTAGTTACAGATTTTCAGTACTTTAACACTTCCTTTCTGTTTTTCAGGACGGCAAAGATAGGCCGATTCAGATTTCCTGCCAAATGTTTTTGACCCGGTTTTCCACAAATTTCAATCAGGTTCCTGACGGGTCAAAATCAACCTCCTTTTTACCCCCCTTTTCCCGCCTATTGGTGTAACTTCGCCCCGCTAATAAAAACGGTGAAGCCTGAGTATGACAGCCTTCTTTTTCAGATTGTCAGCTTAAGTAAAGCGAAAGCCCGACACCGGCGGCCCCTGGCCGAAAATTTATAACCTTAAAATTCTCACGCACTATGAGCACAATTAAAGTTGCTATCAATGGATTTGGCCGCATCGGTCGCCTGGCTTACCGTCAGATTTACAACATGGAAGGAATTGATGTGGTAGCGATCAACGATCTGACCAGTCCCAAAGTGCTTGCCCACCTCCTGAAATACGACAGCGCACAAGGCCGTTTTGACGCCGATGTGAAAGCTGGCGAAGACAACATCACAGTAAATGGAGATGTACTGAAAATTTACGCGCAGAAAGATCCTTCCCAGATTCCCTGGGGATCACATGATGTGGATGTAGTTCTTGAATGTACCGGTTTCTTTACCGATGCAGTTAAAGCCGGTGCTCACCTGACTGCCGGTGCTAAACGCGTGGTGATTTCTGCCCCCGCTACCGGTGAACTGAAAACCGTTGTATTCAACGTAAACCACGAAATCCTGGATGGCAGCGAAACCATCATTTCCTGTGCTTCCTGTACCACCAACTGCCTGGCGCCAATGGCCAAAGTGTTACATGAAAAGTACGGCATCGCTGCCGGTTTCATGACCACTATCCACGCCTACACCAACGACCAGAACACCCTGGATGCTCCGCATGCCAAAGGTGACCTGCGCCGTGCCCGTGCCGCAGCCGCTAACATCGTTCCGAATTCAACCGGAGCCGCCAAAGCAATCGGACTGGTACTGCCCGAACTGAAAGGCAAACTGGATGGTGCTGCCCAACGCGTACCGACCATCACTGGTTCACTGACTGAACTGACCACTATCTTAAATAAATCAGTTACCACTGAAGAAATTAATGCCGCCATGAAAGCCGCTGCCAACGAATCATTCGGTTATACCGAAGATGAAATCGTGAGCAGTGATATCATCGGCACCAGTTTCGGTTCCCTGTTTGATGCCACCCAGACCAAAGTAATGACCGTGGGTGACAAACAACTGGTGAAAACCGTTAGCTGGTACGATAACGAAATGAGCTATGTAAGCCAGCTCGTTCGTACCGTTAACTTCTTTGCAAAACTGATTAGTAAGTAATCCGAAGGAATGCCGGAGCGACATAAAGTAAACGCGGAAGCGTTGCTTTATGTCCGTTCCCGGACCTTCAGCGCTGGATATAATGAAGATTAAGAATATTGAAGGCCTTTCCGCCCGTCAATTACAGGGGGAAGGCGATAATGGGTCCCGGTTTATTTTTTTTGCCTACACCTTGTCCTTCGGAGTCGTGACATTTAAACGCACGTCTGATGTTTATATGATCCGGAAAGGAGAAAGCAGATCTTACCGGTCCTGGCCTTTTACTGTGATCAGTTTTTTATTCGGCTGGTGGGGCATTCCCTTCGGACCGAAATTCACGATTGAAGCCATCCGCACAAACCTGAAAGGGGGCAAGGATGTTACTGATGAAGTGATGTCCACCGTCGCCGGTCATATCCTCTTCCGGGAAGCAGAGCGGCAAAGAATGCAGCCGCATTAACCTGATTCGTTCAACTTAATATTACAACTATGTCAAAATTTACCGCTTATGATTTCCGGAATCAGAAAGCCCTGATTCGTGTTGACTTCAATGTGCCCCTGAATGACAAGTATGAAATTACCGACGACACCCGGATGCGGGCGGCCATTCCCACTATTAAAAAAATCCTGAACGACGGCGGCAGTGTGATCCTGATGAGCCATCTGGGTCGTCCGAAAGATGGCCCCACTGAAAAATATTCCCTGAAACACCTGGTGCCCCACCTGTCCGAACTGTTGGGTGGTACCCGTGTTTTGTTTGCGGATGACTGCATCGGGGAACAGGCCTGGCTGACCACGGGCATGCTTCGTCCCGGTGAAGTTCTGCTGCTGGAAAACCTTCGTTTCTATAAAGAAGAAGAAAAAGGCGATGAGGCTTTTGCCGGTAAACTGGCCCGCTTGGGTGATGTTTGGGTTAATGATGCCTTTGGTACCGCCCACCGGGCCCATGCTTCCACTGCCGTAATTGCCAAATTCTTTCAGCCGGAAAAAAGACTCTTTGGCTATGTGATGGAAGGAGAGGTAAGCAGCGCCGAGAAAGTATTACATGCGGCAGAAAAACCCTTTGTAGCCATCATCGGTGGTGCCAAAGTGAGCGATAAAATACTGATCATCGAGAACCTGCTCGAAAGGGCCACCGATATCATCATCGGCGGCGGTATGGCTTATACCTTTATGAAAGCCCGGGGCGGAAAAATCGGTAACTCACTTTGCGAAGAAGACCGCCTGGAAACTGCACTTGAAATCCTCAAACTGGCGAAAGACAAAAATGTAAGCATACACCTTCCGGAAGATTCCGTAATCGCCGATAAGTTTGATGCCAATGCCAACACAAAAATTTGTCCAAGCGACGCGATCCCTGATGGCTGGATGGGACTGGATATCGGTCCAAAAGCCGAAGGTATTTTCGCCGAAGTGATCCGCAAATCCCGCACCATTCTCTGGAACGGTCCGATGGGCGTATTCGAAATGGAAAAATTCCAGAAAGGTACCAAAGCTGTTGCTGTAGCTATTGCAGAAGCCACCCAGAACGGTTCCTTCTCCCTGGTGGGTGGTGGAGATTCCGTGTCCGCGGTTAACCAGTTCGGCTTTACAGACAAAGTCAGCTACGTCTCCACGGGTGGCGGGGCGATGCTGGAGTACTTTGAGGGGAAGGTATTGCCGGGGATAGCAGCAGTACAGGGCTAGTTAGTAGTTCGTAGTCGGTAGTTAGTAGTCAACAGCCCATTCTGAGGGCATCTGTTGAATAGTTCATTTTTAAATGCATTTTCAAACGAGAAGAGCCCCTCCTTTCCCGGAGGGGTTCTTCTCGTTTTGCCACTTCCCGCTTTAAGGACTCCCGACTACAAACTACCGACTACTAACTGATTTTACCGCCTGCCGGGCCCCATCTACCGAAATTCCCCTCCCGTATTTCCCAAAAGCACTAATTTTAGTATCAAATCAAAAACTCAGTAAAATGAAAGGAACCCGTAATGTCGCTTTATTAGTTGTTCTTGGCCTGTTTCTCATACTTGGTGTATGGGGATGCAATGGTTACAACGGCGTCATCAAACAGGACGAGAGCGTTAAAAAAGCCTGGAATAACGTCAATACAGAATATCAGAAAAGAGGTGACCTGGTCGATAACCTGGTGAGTACTGTAAAAGGAGCCGCCAATTTTGAAAAGGAAACCCTGACTGGTCTGGTAGAAGCAAGAGCGAAAGCTACTTCCGTTAATTTTACCGCTGATCAGTTAACCCCTGAGAATATTGCCAAATTTCAGGCAGCCCAGGGACAAATGACCGGAGCCCTCAGCCGATTACTGGCCGTAGTGGAAAATTACCCCGATCTTAAAGCCAATCAGAATTTTACCAAATTACAGGGACAACTGGAGGGCATAGAGAACGATGTTCGTAATTCACGTAAAGTGTTTAACGATGCGATCAATACCTACAATGTCAAAGTGCGTTCATTCCCGATGAACCTGCTGGCAGGTATGTTTGGTTTCAGTGCGAAAGAAGGTTTCAAAGCCGATGAAGGCGCTGACAAAGCACCCAAGGTTCAATTCTAAGCAGGGCTCTGATCATGCAAAAAAAATATACCGGTTTATTCATAGGTGGAGGTATCCTGGTCATTTTACTGATCTGGATCTCCTCTTCCTATAATTCCTTTGTAAAAAAAGAAGAGAAAGTGACTCAGCAATGGGCAGAGGTACAAAGTACCTACCAGCGCCGGCTTGACCTGATCCCTAACCTGGTGAACGTGGTGAAAGGGGTATCGGATTTTGAACAGGGAACCTTTGAAAAAATTGCAGAAACCCGTGGCAGGGCTGCCGCTGGTCTGACCGTGACCGAACTCAGCGGGGCGAATTATGAAAAACAGCAGCAACTGCAAAACGAAGTGGCCGGTTCCGTAAACCGCCTGATTATACAGATCGAACGCTATCCAAACCTGAAAGGAACAGATGCTTATGCCGGGTTGCAGACACAACTGGAAGGCACTGAGCGCAGGATCAAAGTAGCCCGAAATGATTTTAATGCAGCAGTAGCTGATTACAATCAGAAAGTCCGCAGCTTTCCCGGCAATTTAGTCGCCGGGTTATTGGGATTCAGTCAGAAGACCGGATTCCAGGCAGATGCTGGTGCGGAAAAAGCAGTCGAAATAAAATTTTAACTCCTAATCAATTTTCCGGTGAAATTATTTCCCTGGCAAAAAAACAAACCGCTCCTCGATGAGGAAGAAAACCGGCTGATTGTAAAAGCAATCCGTCAGGCAGAGAAACGAACGAGTGGAGAAGTGCGGGTCTATGTGGAAAGCCGCTGCCGGTTTATGGATGCAATCGACCGGGCCGCTGAGTTATTCTTTTCCCTGCAAATGGAAAAAACGGATGACCGCAACGCCGTACTCGTGTATGTGGCCCTGAAAGATCATCAACTGGCGGTATTCGCCGATGAGGGTATTTATAAAAAGACCGGACCGGACTATTGGAATAATGTGGTGAAGGAAATGCTCAGCACGTTTAACAAGCAGGATTATGCAAAAGGAATTGCTGAGTGTGTGATCCAGATCGGGGATGCCCTGACCACCCATTTTCCTTACGATAGCGATACCGATAAAAATGAACTGCCGGACCAGATCGTTTTCGGCAAATGACATCCATGAAGAAATTACTCCT
>CAZLRY010000068.1:0-12530 GCA_964561675.1 uncultured Chitinophaga sp. | reverse complement strand
TGATCTTTTATGGACTGTTCGGCCGTAACGGTAGTAAACGTTGTGTTGAAACGCACGAGGTCAAACCAGCGCTGATTCTCGAATGCAAACTCGATTCTTCTTTCTGTAGATAACGCCTGCTCAAATAAAGCAACAGAAGACAACGTGGTCAATGTATGATTGGGTAGTCCGGCCCGCACCCTGACTGAATTGATCAGGTCAATGGCAGGTTGACCATATCCCTGTGCTTCAGCCAGCATCAGCAGGATATCGGCATAACGCAACACCGGCCAATCGCTTTCCCCATCATCCACAATGGTCACGGGTGAAAGAAATTTCTTGACATACCATTTGGCAGCTGTTCCTGTTCCATATACACCGATCAGGGTAGGCTTACGCAGGTCACCGTTGGTCAGTGTATCCAGTTCAGCAGTCGGGTAATTTAATCCGTCTCCATCACCATTAATAACGGCTGAACCTGATCCTATCGGGGCAAATGTATTGCCAAAGTGGGAGCCCAGTCCGATACCACCTGCTTTATAACGAACAGCAAAAAGAATTTCGGAATTCATTTCATTACTGATTGAAAATACATTCGCATAAACCGACTGCAGGGAATAACCACTGTTGGTTATCACATCCTGTAATAAGGATACCGCTTCACTTTTCCGGCCAAGGGTCAGGTATACTTTTGCCAGCAATCCTTTAGCGGCCCAACTGGTGGCCCTTCCCTGGTTGGCGGGCTGAATCTGACTAAACTTCAGGTTATTCATCGAAGCGGCTCCTGTTACCAGATCCGCCTGTATCAGTTTATAAATATCCGTTGCAGTTGCACGGTTCATCTGCAGGGCTGCTGAAGGCGAAATCGGTTCATGTACAAGGAATACGCCCCCAAATAAGCGAACCATGTTGAAATAATGATACGCCCGGAGAAACATAGCTTCACCTGCCAGCTGCTTACGGTCTGTTTCGGTAATCGGGATCGTTATGGCATTGAAGGTAAATGTGCCGGCCGCTTCATCATACACCACCCCCAGCTTTTGCAATACAATATTAATATTCCGGATATTATTATATGTAGCCAGCCAGTAGTTGTAGATCTGCTGTTGGGAGGGACTTGGAATAAACATATCCAGGTCACTGTAATCCCGGTTGGCGGAAGCCGTACTGCCTGGTGCTCCTTGTTTGGCATTATCACTACGCAGCTCGGTAAACTGCCATTCATTGGAAAGGGATCGCTGCATGCCATTGTAACAACCTGACAAAGCCGCCTTCACTTCGTCAAGGTTTGAATAATAGGTGCCGGTATTCAGATTCGATTGCGGATACAGATCGATCACCTTTTTACAGGAAAACAATCCGAAGCAACCCAGCAATATGATAAAATGTATACGTTTCATAAAAAATGTTATTAATCAGTTAGAAGTTAATGTCGATACCAAAAATGATTGTTTTAGGCATTGGGAAACTTCCCCGCTGATAGCCATCCACCAGGGGTGTGTTATAGGGCCCCGTAGTGAAACGGGCTTCGGTATTGATGCCCCTGTATCCGGAGGCGGATTGGAAAAACAGGTTCTGCCCGGAAGCATAGATCCGGAGTGAACTTAATCCG
The DNA here is from genome assembly GCA_964561675.1 of uncultured Chitinophaga sp. GTDB lineage: Bacteria > Bacteroidota > Bacteroidia > Chitinophagales > Chitinophagaceae > JJ008. The sequence goes on along the minus strand of CAZLRY010000068.1, from coordinate 10,939 downwards.
ACTCTTTTAGCCACTTTCTCCGATAAGGTAAATCCGACTACCACTTCTCTTAATGCATAATAGGAGGCATCCTCCACTACATAATCGGTGAGCATCCAGTTGAAACCGACCGTGGAATAAGGCGTTTTACCATCACCGGGAAACATCGGACTCAGCCAGCGGTTGGTATTGTAGTTTTTATTATAACGTTTGGTCTCATTGTAATTGGGGTCCCCGTTCACGAGTTGTCCGCCCTGTACCCCTTGCAGCATAAAACTGAGGTCAAAAGATTTATAGGTGAAATTATTGGTCACCCCCCAGTTAAAATCCGGGTAAGGTGAACCGGTTACCACCCGGTCATCGGCATTGATAATCTTATCACCATTTACATCCACCAGCTTTAAACCACCTGGGACAAATACATTGCTCAGCGGACTGGTCAGACCTGCGGCCTGGGCAGCGGTGATATCCGCCTGTGACAACCAGACCCCATCTGTTTTATAACCGAAGTACTGTATCAACGGATCGCCCACCCGGTTCATGTACAGTTCGGTTCGCTCTCCCTGGTTCAGCAGAAATGCTTCTTCTCCTAACTCAAGAATCTTATTCCGGTTGTGGGCAATATTGGCAGAAGTGGTCCAACGGAAATCTTTCTTCTTAATATTATTGGTGGTGAGTTCAAATTCGATGCCCCTGTTTTGCAAACGACCGATATTGTTCCAGGCCAGCGGCACACCGGTAAAGCCCATGGCCGCCTGTCTTAACAATAACTGATCTGTTTTAGACTGGTATACATCGACGGAGAGTGTAATTGCACTTCTGAACAAACTGATATCCATACCTCCGTTATACTGGAACGTACGCTCCCAGGTAATATCGGTATTGGAAAGGATATCCCTGGAAGGCACTTGTCCGAGTACACTGGTTCCCGTACCGGTACCCAGCGGATAGTTGGCCGCATACAGGAGATCCACAAATGCAAAATCCACTATCCGGTTGTTACCCGTAACACCATAACTGGCCCTGAGCTTCAGATTGCTCAGCCAATCCAGTTTCTCCGTAAATTTCTCTTCTGTGGCTACCCAACCAAGTGATAAGGAAGGGAATGAACCCCATTTATTGCCGGGCGCAAAATAGGAACTACCATCGGCTCTGTAACTGGCCGATAACAGATACCGGTTTTTAAATGTGTAATTAAACCGACCCAGGTAAGAAAGCAAACCGATCTGGTTGCGCAGATTGAACGTGGCTTCTTTCGCCTGATCAATTTGGAGAGCTGTATTTAAGGTAGTGATATTATCACTGGGATAATCAAAGCCGGTAATCTGTTCATCCTTAATTTTTGTTTTTTGAGCGGTAAATCCGGCCAGTACATTTATTGAATGTGATTTAATAAGTTTAGAGTAATTCAGGGTATTCTCTGAAAGCAAGTCAACAAATAGCCGGTTGGAATACACGCCTCGGTTTACATCTCCTTCCCTGTTTGAATTCCGCTTGGTAAAATCCAATCCTTGCGTGTAATTCATGTATACACTACCGAGGGCTTTGAAATCAAGACCGGGTAATATATTATAGGTCAGATCACCAGAACTCAACACGCGGTAATCATTGGAATTGATTGACCGGGTTTCCATTACGGACTTAGGAGAGTTGTTCGCTGTATTGAACGGATCCGTAGCGGAAGTGGTTACCCACTGACTGCCATCAGGCATCAGTCCGGTATATACCCTGCCGTTGAAATGACGGGCCTGGGCAAAATCACCGGGTTTGATGTTCGCCCATTGTGGTACCTGGCTCACAAAAGCGGCGCTGGCTGCTGTGTGATAGACTGGCAGGAAGGATTGAAAACGGACAAAATCAATAAAGTTCACAGAAGGTCTTTCTCTTTTTATATAAGACGGATTCAGATTAAAACTCAGCTTCACCTTTTTGGCAAGTTGCAGATCCAGTCTTGAACGAAGATTGAAACGATCATATTCACTATGATACATCATGCCCTGGTCACGCTGGTATCCGCCGGAAAGAAAATATTTTGCTTGCCGGGAGCCGCCCGATACACTGATCTGCAGGTTACGGACATTGGCATTCCGTAAAGCCTCCCGTTGCCAGTCTGCACCAAATCCACCCATGATCGTATTTTCCACCACATAGGCAGCCCGTTCATTGTTGGCAATAATACCTGTACCAGTAGGTGGTGTTATACTTGGATCCTTTGCTTTCAGTGCAGCTTCATAAAAAAGCAGGTTGGTGTATTCCGAAGTACTCATCATCGGATATAATTCCACCTGGGTTTTGGCACCGGTGGAAAATTTAACAGAGTACTTGGGCTTATCGGCCTTACCACTTTTCGTAGTAATGATAATAACCCCGCTGGCACCTCTTGAACCATAAATAGCGGAAGAGGCCGCGTCTTTCAACACTTCAACGGATTCTACATCCGCCATATTTACAAAAGCCAGACCATCCGGTACAGGGTGTCCATCTACCACAACCAGCGGATTTGCTCCGGCATTAATGGAACTGATTCCCCTTACCCTGATCTTCGGATCAGATCCCGCTTCAGAAGAAATATTCTGTACCTGTACACCTGCAATCTTTCCCTGCAGGGCCTGGTCAAGACGGGAGTTCGGTGTTTCGTCAATTTTTTCATTTTTATACTTAGAAACCGCTCCGGTAAGGTGTGATTTCTTTTGGGTGCCATAACCGATCACAACTACTTCATTATTATCGGCTACAACGGGTGTCATAGCAATATCCACTACCGTTTTTCCTTCAGTGGCAACTGTCTGTGGAGTAAATCCAACATAAGAAAATATAAGCGTAGAACCTCCACTGTTGACGACTACACTATAGGTTCCATCTGCTTTTGTGGTCGTCCCACCCTTCTGTTTATCAACAAGGATAGAAACTCCCTGCAACGGTTCCCCGGTCAGCTGGTTGGTAACTTTACCGGTAATGGTCTTTTTTTGTGCAATGGCGGCCAGTCCGAAAAACAGCAGCGTCAAAGACAAGCAAAGCATTTTTTTCATATTAGCAGTTTAAATATTTACAAATCGTTATTAGTTTATTAAATGAAGCAGCAATTTTTCCGCCTTATCGTCTGCCAGTTTTTTTACATCTTCTTTACAAGTTTTGCATTGGAAATGAGCCGATCCGGCATACAAAACCGGGTATCCATCTTCAAATGTAAACGGCTTAATCTGCTGCCCTTCCCAGTCTTTCTCCCTGGCAAGAAACGGCCGTATGGCGGTAAAGGCTTTACGGAGTGATTTTCCGGAAGGAGTGGTTAGATTCCAGAAATCAGTTCCGGTATGCTCCGCCATATTGGCTATGGCAAAAAAAGCATGCAGTACAAATGTGGAATAATGCAGGGAGATCGTCCTTGCCAGTTCCTTTGGAAAGAAACCGTCCTCATTCATTTGCATATCAAGCCGGCCTGCCGCATTTTTCACCACTGCATCAGCCAGCGTTTTATTACCAGTAAACAAGGCCATTGAGAGTCGTTGAGCATCATACCAGGCCCCATGATTATTTTCTGCATCCATTTCATCCCGGCCAATTGCACTGGTCTGCATCCACTGGAGAAAATCAGTAAACCATTGCTTCATTCCCTGCTCATCTTGCGCTTTCCATTCTGGTGCACCATGCAACAACCCGAGCGCATCAATCAGTTTTACAAAATGCCGGGTATCGATCATCCCGGCTCCCCGGCCTGTATTAACCCCTTTTACGGCCTGTCCGTAATTCAGGTTGGGATTCATACGCGTAGCTGTATCCAGGAACCATACACGAACCAATTTTACCGCATGCGCCGCATAAACTTTTTCCCCGGAAAAAAAATATGCAAGTGCCAGTGTATGCACTTCAGTGCATAACTGAGGCAGGTATTCCTTATCCTTATACTCTTTTACTTCCGGGTTGGTTTGTCCATCTTTTCGAATATAAGGAAGGCCATCTGCTTTAGCCGGATCGGGCCAGTGATATGGTGCCAGACTCATATAATCATGCCGGTCACCACTCGGCGGTAATGCTTTCTTTTCCATTACACTTACCGGACCAAACTGCAGCGCTTTGTCAGCCTCTTTTAGTAATTGCTTATACGCAATCATGATAGCAGGATCTTTAGCAGCCACACGCGATCTGTTTTTCGCCAATGACTCCCTGTCCAGGGCAAATACAGCAGGCTCCCCTTTCTGAGCTATCCCCAAAACAGGTATGATTACAGGAATCAAAAACAGCAAGGTTAAAATCTGTTTTTTACACATGAACAGTTATTTTAGAATAGCAATTTGTTTTTTAAGATTCACTCCTGCCCCTCTTACTGTTACAATGTAAATTCCGGAAGGCAATGATGCCACAGACAGATCGGCATTACTGAAGCCTGCAGGCATGAAGAGGTTTTTCCTGGCCATTGGTCTTCCCGCCATATCCCAGATTACAATATCGCCTAAAGCTGGTTCCACTGAGAATACCCGGACAGTCAATGAGGTTGCACTGTTCATAAAGGCATTTATATATTGTTCGCTGCTGCCTCCAGGGGGGTAAATGGTCAACCGTCCGGACACATAAATAAATGAATAATTCTGTGACACCCCGCTACCAGGAGTGAGGGTATAATAGCCTGGCGCAGAAATCGTTTCAGCTGCAGTGGTTATAACCGGTGCAGTGGTCAGATTCGATGCTGATTCTCCTAACACGAAACCTGTATAGGTTACCGTAAATGCAGGATTCACCTGACCTTGAACTTTCGTAGTATCCATTACTCTTACAGTCAGGTTTACTTTATTTACCGTGAGCGTACGTTGTACATCCGCTGCCGGGAAGTAACCTTCGTTACCGGCCTGAGATACTGTGATCACACTGGTGCCGGCTCCAGTGACACGGATTGTATTACCCACGATGATGGCCACACTTGTATTACTGCTGCTATATGTTAAAGGAATCGTTGAATTAGTACTGGTTGCCCCGATCGGGAAATCCGCGTTACCATAGGTTTTTACAGCCGGTGCCGCAAAAGTGATGGTCTGGCTGGTTTTAGGTTGTACCGTCAGCATTCCGCTCACAAAACTGATTTCATAATTGGCAGAAGTGGCGCCACTAACCGTTATTGGATAGGTTCCGGGTGCAGAAGCTGTCACCGCCGTAGTGGCCAGTACAGCGGGTGTCAGCAAAACAGCAGGAGTTTCACTTAATACAAAGCCGTTATATGAAGCCGTGAGTACAGGATTTGCCTGTCCTTCAAATTTGAGTTGATCATCCGCAGTAATCGTGAGCGGTGCCTTGTTTACTGTCAATGTGCGGGTAACGCTGGCTGCTGCATAAAATCCATCACTTGCCTGTGATGCAGTAATATCAGCAGATCCGGCTCCCGTAATATGAATATCCCCATTCACAATGGTGGCTACAGCTGTATTGCTGCTGGTATAAATAATTGGCTGTGTCGTATTCAGACTGGTCGCACCGCCATTAAAATCTGGATTACCGTACATTTTCTCAGGAAGTGGATTAAAGACAAACGGCTGGGTGGGAGGAATCGCTCCTGCACCAAATGAACCAAAACCTGAAACTGTAGCCTGAACTGTATTGGCTGTATTATCCCCAGTACCTGTGGGTAATGTCCAGGAACTACCGTTATTGATGATCAGCCCGATATCGGTATCAGGCAGTGTAATAAAACTGGATCCTTCTAATGCAGTATTCCAACCTAACTGCAGAACTGCGTCGCCTGAACCGGTCAGCCTGTTTATATTCCAGACAGCATTTACCACGGTCTGACGTTGTGTCGGGGTCAATGCAGTCCCGGTTACGGTACCAGAGGAAGTAATCCCTTCAAAAACCGCAATGGTTACCGCTGACGCTGCCACCGGCGTTACAGTTGCTGGCAAATAGTAATTCACGGTTCCGACAGGAAGCAATACAGTACCGGTTAAATTATCATAGCGAAGTACACTCTGTACGCCGGTCGTGGCATTATAATCAGTAGCGATATAACTGGAGGCATTGATTGTTCCATTGATGATTGCGCCATTCAGCACACGAACTGTATCAGCCGGGCGTAATATCATCTTTGCATTCAGTGTCAGCATTTCATTCACGCTCAGTCCGCTATTTATTGTTACTGGTGCATTGATAATTACTGAGCCTGCATGAACAGAGGCAGCCGTTGAGCCGGTACTTATCCCGAACGGAACAGTGGTAGCGGCATTAATGATATAACTTATACTGTCACTGTATACTTTATTCCCGGATACAGCCGCTGATCCGGTTGCAGGATCAAAGCCATTGGCATTTGCCGTTTCCAGTATGGACCCGGCAGTTGACAGGCTGACAGTAACTCCGGTAGCTGTTGCTGTCATAGGCCGGGATATAAACACTGAATCATTGGTAGCAGAAAAAGCGATCAGGATGGTATTGGGATCCAGTCCGGGCCCACTGATTGTTTGCCCCCTGGCATTGCTGCTGATCCCCGTAACACCACGCAGTACATACGATCCGGCAACGGTGTTTGCGGTACCTGTAACCGGCACTTCAATCCCGGCTGCGGTAAAAGTACCTGCCCCTATAAGCTGGTGGACACCAAAGTTTATTTTACCATTTATCAATACGCCCTGATCAGCTGTAATACTTTTGTTTAAGACTACATGCGACTGATCAGCTACCAGCAGGTTCGCAACATTGATATTTCCGGTTCCTGAAACGTGCTGAACTGAATTACCGGCAAAAAATAATTCATTATTTGCACCAGTTGCCGTATTAAACGAACCATCCACTAAAAGGTCACCCATAACTGCTGTTTGTCCGGATAAGTAATTCTGAAAAACAGTGCCAGAGGTAACAGTCAGATTATTGATCCGGAATATCGGACCATCTGCAGTCAGTGTGGAATTATTCTCAACAAGGATATTGCCAAAGGCTTTCCGGTTAAAAAACGAACCGGTACCATTATTCGCCCGGTGATGCCAGAAACTGCCTGGTTTAAAATCAATAGCGGAAAAACCGGCGGTACCTCCCATTGGACTATATCCGCCTTCATAATACAAATGTGCTCCATCTTCAAACACTACCCATTTCTCAGCAGATTGGGTACCACTGCCAAATGCATAGGATGAAGATGCGGACGTAATGTTTGTAGTAAAACTGGAACCACTGGTGAAGACCATCGCACCCGCAGCACCACCCGTGGTATTGTCCATACGAAACTGCTGACCGGATATAATACTCATGGTACCGTTCACTCTTCCTGTATTCACAGCGCCCATGGCAAAACGCATACTCCCCGCAGTTGTAGCGGGCACAGCAAATGTGCAACCTGCATCAATGAAAAAATCGTCCCCATCTCCGCCGCTGATTGTGATAGTACTGGTACCCGAAGTCGGGCGAACAAGATTGATTACCGCATTATTTATGAGCTTCACCTGTGCACAGGTAATACTGCTGTTTGCCAGGATGGTGGCAGGACCTGTGGCCGGTGTGGTACCTCCAAAATTAGTTCCATCAAAAATTAAAATATCAGTAGCACCCGTTGAAGAAGGGCGTGTACTACCCAGCCCATCCAATGATGTATTCCAGTTGCTACCGGTTGTAATGCCGGTTGCAGCACTCGTACCTCCCACCCAATAATAAGTGGTCTGACTGAATGCGAAAAGGCCTGTTAAGCTGAACAGCAGGGTCATTAAAATTCGTTTCATATAGCAGCGTTTAATCGTTTAGTAACAGCATCAGCTGATTTCAGTTTTATTCTTTTTTGAAACAATAAACATAATACAGATCCAGGCCAGCGGCACCATCAGGGCTGCCAGCAGGAAGAAAGAGGTATAACTGGTTTTTGTCAATACCGGTACCAGCCAGGTCACAATCAAGGTACCCAGTACGGCTGAGGTCCCACCCATGCCGGCCACCGTACCCACATTTTTTCCATGAAAATAATCGCCGGGTAATGTCTGCAGGTTGTTGATCAGAAACTGGAAGCCAAATAATGTAATACTGATCAGGGCTATCGCCACAGAAGGCAGGTCTTTCAACCGGTCGAGGTATATCACGATACTACCCAGTGACAGCAACATGATGATACTACCAATCGTAATTGCCTGCTTTCTTGCTTTCACAACAGCCAATCCTTTTTTAATCAGCCAGGAAGAGAAAAAACCTCCGGCCAGTCCGCCCAATGCGGCAAAGAGATAAGGCACCCAGGCAAATGCGCCTACTTGCTTAATATCAAATCCAAAATTTTCCTTCAAAAAGAAAGGAAGCCAGGTTACAAACATCCACCAAACCGGATCAATAAAGAAACGGGAGGATATGACTGCCCAGGTATTTCTGAATGACAATAATTTTTTCCAGCTGTATATTTCGGTGGCCACCGGGGCGCTTGCCTTATTTGTGGCAGATGAAAGAATATGTTCTTTTTCTTCCGGTGTAATCCAGGGATGTTTGTCGGGTGTGTTCTTATTGATCAGCATCCAGGGGATGATCCATAATAATCCAAGCACCCCGATCCCGACAAAGGTCATCTTCCAGCCAAAAGCCAGGTAGAGGTAAGCGATGAATGGAGCCGACACGACAGAACCCAGTGAAGCCCCTGCCCCGAAAATGCCCTGCGCAATGGCCCGTTCTTTTGCCGGGAACCATTCTGCATTGCTTTTCGCCGCACCCGGCCAGTTTCCCGCTTCACTTAAACCCAGAAAGAACCGGAAGATATTAAAAGAGAGGAGTGTTCTCGCGAAGGCATGCAGGGCAATGGAAATACTCCAGCCTACAATTGATACCAGGAAACCGAGTCTTGTACCAATGGCATCCATCAATTTTCCGGTTACCGTTTGGCCGATGGCGTAAGCAATCATAAAGAAAGTAGTAATCAGTTTAAGCGCATCTTTGCTCTCTGCTTCAGTAATGCCAAAATCTTTATGGATATAGGGCCAAAGTATATTAATGGCCGTACGATCAATATAATTAATGATCGTTGCCAGCCCGATGAGCCCGATAATGTACCAACGTAGACCTTTTACTTTCATAATTTTCAGTTGCTCAGCGAAATATTGGAAATACCGCTTTGTGCGCCACTAACCGTATTACTCACATATACTTTGTTTCCGGAGGATGTACCATTGCTTCCGCTCAGCTGAATATTAAACCCATATCCCGTGGCATTCACTGTACATTCATTATTCCTGAATTCATTATAACTCCCCCAGCCCGGATATACTACATGCACCTGGAATCCATCCTTAAAAATGGAACCGCCCGGATTGTAACCCGAATTTTCTTCAATGAGGTAATAATTGCCTTTCACATCAATCCAGCTGTCGCCACTGTTGGCGCCGGTAATTCCGGTAGCATCAAACTGATTTCCCCGGATCAGTCCACCGGTGGTTCCTTCCTTAATATCAATACATTCAGCCGTAATGCCAGGGCCGATCCGGTTATTGATGATCCGGTTCGAATCACAAAAATCAGGTTGCCCGTTGGTGTAAGTGGCCCAGTTACTTTTTGCAGAACCGATATAAATTCCCTCTCCATAATCGGGGGTCTTTAAACCTACCTGGCTGATTTCACAGAACTGTACGGTATTGGAAGAGCTGTATTTGCGGAGGTGAATGGCTTCTTCACCGATTGCATAAACTTTCAGACTATCAATTATACAATAACGGGCACCATCTGCCATCAGCCCTTTGAGTCCGTTGGTCAATGTAAACCCTTTGATTTTCCAATAACTGGCTTGCAGATGTAGTACATAACCGGTAGTGGTTGTTTGCGCATCCAGGATCACATTCCGGCTACCCCTGAGTAATACTGGCTTTGTGGCTGTTCCATTCACATTTGGTGCAATTACAAATTTGCCTTTATAAACACCATCTGCCATTACAATTTCATCACCCGGCCTGGCATCAAGCAGGGCCGCATTCAGGCCAGCTGCAGTGGATACATTTACGACACGGGAAGAACCACCAGGACCGGGCAGTGGTGAAGGAGTCTGGCCTGGTGTATTTTTCTTATTACACCCGGCCAGAAAAAGAAGACTATATATACAAAGCAGTCTCAGCATGGAAGAATCCGGTTATTTATTATCTATAAAATCCTCTCTCATCGGACTGAATACATCAATTAAAATGCCTGCTTCCAGGCATATGGCTCCATGTAGCATATTGGGTGGGATATAAAAGGCATCGCCTCCCTTCAGAATTTTTTTCTCCTCCCCGATTTCCACTTCAAACACACCACTTTCCACATGAGTGATCTGCGAATGCGGGTGTTGATGTACCACACCTATTCCTCCTTTTTCAAACGCTACTTTTACCAGCATCAGCCGGTCATCAAAAGACATGATTTTCCTTTTTACGCCTTTATCGACCACCTGCCAATCCAGTTCATTGTTATCAATGAAAACCCTGGCCGCTTCAGTTGATTCCATTTCTTTCATAATAATGGTATTATATAATTAACGACTTATCTTAATTCTATCCCGTTATAAAACACCGCAAAAGGCCCTTTCCAGTTAAAACCTGAAACGCTGTGCGGGGTCTGTTGATCGGCGGAAGCATTTGCCTGTGCAATAATGATCCGTTTATCACCCAACATAATTTCCGCAATGGTATATTGTGCATCCTGCCGGATCAGCCGGAGCTGTTTTACTGATGCATAGGCATACGTGGAAAATTCATTGATCGGATCAAACTGACCATGCACCTCCAATACATTTACGTAGGTCTGGTTACGACCCGTATTCCGTACGATCATGGCGGGTTCATGCCGGAGATTAAAATTCGGATCATTGGCCCCGGAACGGGTAAAATAAACTGTGGCCGGCCCCTGTACCAGCGTAGACAAACTGTAATAAGTACGGTCATTCAGAAAAGTAAGCTGTACCAATGTGTCATTAACCCGGGCTTCGGCTTCCTTCCACAAATACTGGTAGCCGTTCTTTTTCCCGAGTACTTCCTGCTTATCCGTAAAAGGAGTATAC
>CAZLRY010000067.1:8176-12614 GCA_964561675.1 uncultured Chitinophaga sp. | reverse complement strand
TCATTTTGCCTCAGCCTCTGGGCTTTTGGTGGCTGCTGGCGCCTCTTCAAAATGTTTTATAAGATGTACCCGCATCTGCATAAGAAGATTGCGATTGCCTGTCTTTTTCTTCCATCACTCCTGTTCTGGGGGGTGGGTCTGCTGAAAGATACGATCTGTCTGGGGGCGATGGGCTACAGCCTCTATGCCGCTTACAACCTTTTTATTGTAAAGAAGTACAGACATGCAGATGTCTTTTTTCTATTGTTTGGGGCTTACATGTTATTTTACCTGAAAGCTTATATCCTGATCAGTCTGATGGCTGCCTTTATGCTCTGGATCTTTATGCAGGTACGGGTGTTGATTGCAGACCGGATCCTGCGTCAGATCACCACAATCCTGGTGGTGGGTATCGCGGGAGCCGCCGCCTTCCTGGTAATCCAGGGTTTTGCCTCCTCTGAAATCACTTCCCAGTTTACTACCGACAATATTGTAAAAGCAGCACAGGATCAGCAACAGACTTTTGTACAGAATAAAATCGGAAGTGGTTCGAATTTTAAAGTAGCTGCGGTAGAAAATACGGTGGGGAGTATGGCCGCTGCCTTCCCGCTGGGGGTGGTCAATACCTTTTACCGGCCCTTTCCCTGGGATGTCAGCTCTCCTTTTATGGTGCTTTCCTTTCTGGAATCCTTTGCCTTTCTCTCCCTGACCCTGATGGGATTTAAGAAAATCGGGTTCAAGAAATTCTTCAACCTGATCGCGTCGGATCCGGTGATCAGTTTCGCCTTTGTTTTTGCGATTGTCTTTGGTGGCTTTGTGGGTATGACAACGGGTAATTTCGGAGCACTGAACCGGTATAAGATCCCCGCCTTGCCATTTTATGCCATGTTCATTTTCCTGGTCATGGATAAATCCGGAAAATTTTCGCCACAGTATATATTCAATAAAAAGTTCTTCTGACATGTGTGGTATTGCAGGTTCTGTAAACTTTCCGCTGGATATTCCCCGGCTCACCCGTGACCTCATGCACCGGGGACCCGATGCACAAACAACCTGGTCGGCTGATGGACTGGTACTGCATCACCATCGGCTGGCAATCCTTGATATTGCCAGCGGTATACAGCCCATGCATGCCGCTCACCTCACGATCATATTCAACGGCGAGATCTATAATCACGAGGAAGTCAGAGCAAGGCACGGATTACAGGGGAATACCCATTCTGATACGGAAACCATTCTGCTCGCTTTTCTGAAACTGGGCCCTGCCTGTCTTCATGATTTTGACGGAATGTTTGCCTTTGCGATCTATGATCACCGGGACAACCGCCTCTTCCTGGCCCGTGACCGCGCCGGAAAAAAACCATTGTATTATTATGAAGAGAATGGCCGCTTTGTTTTTGCCAGTGAACTGAATGCACTTCAGGCACAGGTACAGGCAACAATCAGTGAAGACCGGATCACCCACTTCCTGCATTATGGAGCCTTTCATGGTGCTGCCACACCCTACCAGCAGTTGCATGAATTACCACCCGGTCATTTTGCCTGGCTTAACCTTTCCGGAGGCACCCTTCAAAAAGAACGGTGGTGGCAGATCGGAGACAGCTACAGCCGTCGGTCAAACCTCTCCCTGGAGGAGGCGATGGAAGAAACCGATAACCTCCTGCACAAAGCCATTAAACGCAGACTGGACTCATCCGACCTCGAAGTAGGCTCTTTTCTCAGCGGGGGGATTGACAGCGGACTGGTCACCGCCATTGCTGCCGGTTATAAACCCGGACTCAAAACCTTTACCGTTTCTTTTACCGGCACCTATGATGAAGCGCCATTGGCAAAATTGGTGGCGGATAAATACCAGACCGGTCATACTGAAATCAACATTGCTTTCGATGAACTGAACAAGGATGTTGAAAAAATCCTCTCCAATTATGGTGAACCCTTTTATGATGATTCGGCAATACCCAGTTATTATGTAAGCCGCGAAGCCCGTAAACACCTGACTGTTATTCTGAACGGGGATGGTTCGGATGAGATATTTGGGGGTTACCGTCGGTATGTGCCATTTGCCAAATATGATTTCTTCCGTAAACCCGCGCTGCTTACCGCTTTTGCAGGCTTTGCCAAAAAATTAATTCCGATCTCGCACAATAAACAAACCCGGCTCAATTACCTCTATCGCCTGGCTGATCTTGCCTCACAAAAGGATACCGGGGTGTATTACTCTTCCACCACAGATATCTTTACCGGCTTTGGTCAATACCTGCGGCCATTAAATGGTACGGATTCAATCGGAACCTTATTGAATGAGCTTAACCGGACCGGCCGGTCCGGCTTGCAGAAAATGATGGAGCTGGACTTTAACTGTATCCTTCCTGATTTGCTGCTCGTAAAAATGGATATTGCCACCATGGCCCATTCACTGGAAGGACGCAGTCCCTTTCTGTCCAAAGAACTGCTTGAGTTTGTTCCGGGTCTTCCCGACCATTTTAAAATCCGTGGCACACAAACGAAGCATCTCTTACGCCGGCTCTCCGAAAAATACCTGCCGGCTACGCTGGTCAGCCAGCCTAAAAGAGGATTTGAAGTACCCCTGCGGCAATGGGTCGATAAAGAACTGAAAGAACTCATTTATGATTACCTCAGTTCTACAGATTCTTTCTGTAACCGGTTTGTTGCACCCGCATTTATACAACAACTGCTGGATCGGAAAGTCAATCTCTCTGATGAAAAAAGAGCCAAGATTCTCTATACATTGTTTGCATTGGATGTCTGGTATAAAAAAGCATACCTGCCCCTGAGTCAACATGAAACCATATCATGAAAATGCCTGAACGATTTGATACAGGACAATTGGTGATCTCCCTTGATTTTGAATTATTCTGGGGGGTGCGGGATAAACGAAGCATTGCACAGTACGGACCGAATATACTTGCTGTTCAACAGGTGATTCCTGCTTTGCTCGGTTTGTTTGACCGCTATAAAGTAAAAGGCACCTTTTCAACAGTAGGTTTTTTGTTTGCCCGCAACAAAGAAGAACTGCTGCAGTATTGTCCCAAACAAAAGCCGGCTTATACCGATCCCCGTTTATCCCCTTACGACGATCTGGCCACTGTGGGTAATGATGAAGTTGCCGATCCTTATCATTTCGGTTATTCCCTGCTGAAGAAAATACAGGAGAATGGCCATCATGAAATCGGAACACATACATTCTGTCACTATTATTGCCTCGAACCCGGACAGCAGCTGTCTGATTTCCGGGCAGACCTCGAAGCTGCACAAAACATTGCTGCCTCCTGGGGATTGAAAATGCGGAGCCTTGTTTTTCCGCGTAATCAGTTTAACCAGGCTTACCTCGAAGTGTGCCGGGAATCCGGACTCGATTCCTACAGGGGCAATCCGGTCTCCTGGCTGTATGCGGGCCGGAATAAAAATGACGAAAGCCTTTTTCGCCGGGCTCTCCGGATCACGGATGCCTATATCAATCTTACCGGGCATCATTGCCATGATAAATCTTATGTAAAAGTTGGTCCGCTGGTGAATGTGGCGGCTTCCCGTTTTCTCCGCCCCTGGAGCAGAAAACTCAGGCTGCTGGAACCATTGCGGCTCCGTCGCATCAAAAAAGCAATGGAGCATGCGGCGAAAACCGGAAAACTGTTTCACCTCTGGTGGCATCCGCACAATTTTGGCGCAAACCTGGAACAGAATATGCAATTCCTGGAATCCATACTCCGGTATTACCGCGAACTTCATGAGAAGTATGGTTTCAATAGTATTACCATGTCTGGTCTCACCGATAAACTGCACGCTGAACAATGAACAAAAAAATCGTCATGCTTTGTTCCGAATGTTTTTCGACCACGGTTATTTATAACGCGGTGAATAAACAATTTCCGGTTGAACGGGTGATTACAGAAACACCCATGCGGGGCATGGCACTGGCAAAGCGACGCATGAAAAAACTGGGCTGGTTCCGGGTCGGGGGACAGGTTTTATTCAGTGTACTCATCGTGCCGTTGTTGCGAAGAACAAGCGCTGGCCGGATGAAACAAATTTTTTCTCACTATAGATTTGATGAATCCATAATTCCGGCAGCTGAGAAAACGGCCCTTAACAGTGTCAATGAAGAAGCCTGTATCCGGTTGTTGCAGGAGTTAGATCCGGATCTGGTAATTGTAAATGGTACACGAATCATTTCACGTAAAGTGTTGGAAAGCACAAGAGCCGTATTTATCAATATGCATACTGGTATTACCCCCAAATACAGGGGCGTACATGGTGGGTATTGGGCAATAGCCAATAATGATGCTGATAATTGTGGGGTTACTATTCACCTTGTGGATAAAGGCATTGATACCGGAGGCATCCTGTACCAGGGGATCATACCGGTTACCCCGGCTGATAATTACTTTACTTATCCCTACCTGCAGTTTGGAGAAGGCATTCCCCTGATGTTGAAAGCGGT
>CAZLRY010000067.1:3630-8076 GCA_964561675.1 uncultured Chitinophaga sp. | reverse complement strand
AGAATAACCACTGCCCCCATCTCCCTGAACGTACTCCTGCCCGGCCAGATGAAATACATGCGGGAGCAGGGATTTGATGTATTGATGGTCAGCAGTGACGGGCCTGAACTGGCCAACGTACTTGAACGCGAAGGTTGCCGTCATCATATTATTCCAATGACCCGTAAGATGAGCCCATTCACAGATCTGCGCTGTTTGTGGCTGCTCTATCGGTTGTTTCGTAAAGAGAAACCGGATATCGTGCATTCGCATACACCCAAGGCCGGCTTACTGGCCATGCTGGCCGCGAAAATGGCAGGGATTAAAATCCGGGTTCATACAATCGCCGGTCTGCGATATGTAACCACGAAAGGCATGAGTCGTCGCATCCTCATTGCCATGGAAAAACTGACGGGAATGGCCGCCACCCATGTATGGCCCAATAGTGGTTCCATGAAAACTTTTATTGAAGCCAACCGGCTGGTCACGCCCCGGAAACTCGAGGTCATCGGGTGGGGGTCCAGTAATGGTGTAAACCTGGCCCGTTATAATCCGGCGGTGTTGAAACAGGAGAAGCTGAATGAAGTAAAGGCTCTGGTGAAACACGACCCTTCCTTATTTTATTTTCTTTCCGTCGGACGACTGGTGCATGACAAAGGAATGGATGAATTATTACTGGCTTTTGCCAGGGTAAATGCCTTGCATCCGCATACGCGACTGATCCTGGTAGGGGCTTTTGAAGATGAAGTGGATCCCGTTTCTGATAAAGCCCGTGAGCTGATAAAAACACATCCGGCCGTGATTGCCGCGGGCTGGAGTAATGCGGTGGAATACTTTATGCAGTTTGCCAATGTGCTGGTTCATCCATCGCATCGCGAAGGATTCCCCAATGTACTCATGCAGGCCGGCGCCATGGGATGCCCGATCATTTGTTCATCCATTGATGGCAATACCGATATTGTCCGGCACCGCGAAACCGGGCTGTTGTTTGAAGTAAAAAATGAAGAAGCCCTGTTGGGGCAAATGCAATCCGCGATAAAAGAGCCTGCCGCCCTGAAGGGAATGGCAGATCAGCTCCTGCTCCAGATACAAACGCATTATGATCAACGCGTTGTGCAGTCTTTTCTCCACGAGAAATACCTTCAGCTCCTGGCTGCACGTTAGATTCCCACCCCGGTATCGAAAAAATACGATATTCGTAAAAGTACTAGTACCTGATTTTATGGTTTAGTAGCACCAATGTTTTGGAAGCCTGGGCTTACTGTTTATTTTAGCTCATCCAAAATCCAGGTCAATGAAAACCACATTGAAAAAACCAGTGGCCATAGTCGGCTATTCCGGCCACGCATTCGTCATCATCGATATCCTGCTGAGCGCAGGACGTTTGGTGACCGCTTATTGTGACTCCGAAGAAAAGGAGTTTAATCCCTATCATTTAAAGTATCTCGGTAAAGAGAGTGATGTGATCCACAAGCTGAAGGATTATGATTTCTTCGCCTGTGTGGGACATAACGGGATCCGCGAAAAGATCCATACGAATCTCAGTCAGTACCTGGGCAACCCGATCAATGCCATTCATCCGAGTGCAGTGATCTCTGCTTCTGTAAAACTGGGAGAAGGCGTGATGATCGCAGCGAATGCCACCCTGAACCCCTTAGTGGAAATCGGAAGGGGTGTTATTTGTAATACCTCCACCAGCATAGATCATGAGTGTATCATTGGTGATTTCACCCATATCGCTCCCGGTGCTGTGCTTTGCGGCAATGTCAAAGTAGGTCGCAATACATTTATCGGGGCCAACTCCGTAATCCGCCAGGGTATCATCATCGGCGATAATGTTACGATCGGTGCCGGTACTGTAGTGGTGAAGGATGTACCCGATGGTGCCACCGTTGTCGGAAACCCTGCCAAGAATCTCGTTAAGAAACCCTCCAGGAAACTGGTTGCAGCATAATAGTCTACATAAATTGTTTAAGAACCCGGCTGCGCCGGGTTTTTTTTTGGCCACGAAAACACACAAAAAAACACGAAGAATACAGATTATCCCAAAGGGATAAATTTTTGCCGGGAAGAAAGGAAGACGATAAGTTAAATATTTCCTTCCCGCACTTCCCGCCTTCCCGGCTGCATTTATTTGCCTTCGGTAAAAAATCTCCCGCAAAGAATTTTAAGACACTCCGAATTAAAGAAAACTCTTTTTGGCTTGGCGGGAAATAATACGCCAGTCTAAAAGAAAGTAATTTTTATAGTATTAAAGTCTTCGAAGTCCCCTTTAGGGGAAAAATCCGTGGTGATCCGTGTGATCCGAGCGATCTGTGGCTAAATTTTGCCGAAGGCAAATTATTTTCGTGGCTTTTGTGTGTTTTCGTGGCCACCCCCCGCTGCCGCAGGCAGCATTAGCGCAGCAAATCCAAGGCTTAAACTCAACTTTTTCTCTGTACCTTTGCACCTTAAAAATCAGCCTTAAACCAACCTTTTTGAAACCTGTGGATACCAACGGATACCGTGTTTTATTCCTTCGGAAAAAGGATAATGAATATGCCGCCCGGGCTGAGGAGTATATCCGGTCCCATTTTCCACAGGCCACGGTTTTTTCCGGCAGCCGCAAAGACAAACTGCCCCCCGAAGTCCTGAACTGGAAAGGCGAACTCCTGATCTCTTTTATATCTTCCTGGATCTACCCGGCCAGTCTGCTGGAAAGTGCCTCTGTAGCCGCGATTAATTTTCATCCGGGCAGTCCGGAATACCCCGGCACCGGCTGCACCAACTTTGCCTTTTATAACGACGAAAAAGAATACGGCATCACCTGTCATCATATGAAAGCGGCTGTGGATTCCGGTCATATTATCCAGGTAAAACGTTTCCCCATCAGCACCGGAGACACGGTCTATTCGGTAACGCAACGCTGTTATCACCTGATAGAAGAGAGTTTTTATGAAATGATGAATTGCGTCTTGAAAGGCGAGCCCTTCCCGGTTACTAACGAGGCGTGGAAAAGAAAACCGTACACGAGAAAGCAACTCGATGATCTTTGCCATATCCGTCCGGACATGTCGCCAGCCGAAGTGGATAGACGGATCCGGGCTACAACGTATAAAACGCCCTGGGCTTTTACAAAGATCGGGGACCATATTTTTAAACTTCAAGCGGAACATAACCAATGACAACCAGTACACTGCAGGTCTCCAAAAGTCCGTTAACGGGCAAGGAGTACGAGATACCTGCTGTAAAACAAGATAAAGAAGGGATTGATGCATTTCTTGCCCTCCACCCCGGGAAAAAAGTAGTGGTGGTGCAGGGACTGGGGTTTGTGGGCTCTGTGATGGGACTCGTGGTCGCCAATGCCCTTACCGAAGAGTATGCAGTGATTGGGATTGATCTTCCTACTCCCGGTTCATACTGGAAGATCCGCTCCATCAATGAGGGTGTCTTCCCGGTGATTGCCAGCGATCCGAAGATTGAACTGTACTACCAGAATGCCCGTCAGAAGAAAAATTATTATGCCAGCTTTGATGGATATGCATACAGCAAGGCCGATGTGATCGTGGTGGATATCAACCTGGATGTACAGAAGAAATCCACTAAAAACAAGGACCTCGAAGGCTATGAGGTGGACCTGACTCCCTTCCGGAAAGCGATTGAAGCGATCGGTTCATATTGCAAAGAAGATGTTTTGGTATTGGTGGAAACCACTGTGCCGCCTGGCACCGCACAAAAAATAGTTCGTCCCCTGCTGGAAGAGTCGTTGACCAAAAGAGGACTTCCCATTGATAAAGTCAAAGTCGGGCATTCGTATGAGCGGGTAATGCCCGGTCCCAAATACATTGATTCCATCCAGAATTTTTATCGGGTGTTTGCCGGTACGGATGAGAAAAGCGCGGTAGCCGTGGAAACCTTTCTCCGTACGGTGATCCGGACTGATGAATATCCGCTGACCCGTCTCGGTAATACCAATGCCACCGAAATGGCCAAAGTACTGGAGAATTCCTACCGGGCAATGAACATCGCCTTTATGGTGGAATGGAGCCGTTTTGCCGAGGAAGCCGGCGTGGATATTTATGAAGTGGTGAATGCGATCCGGATGCGTCCGACCCATAAAAATATCATGTTACCCGGTCTTGGTGTGGGCGGCTATTGCCTCACCAAAGATCCGCTGTTAGCGAGCTGGGCAAGAATGAATTTATTTGGCAGCGAAGAAAAACTCGGACAAAGCGAGAAAGGCGTGCATATCAATGATAAAATGCCGGTCTATGCATTTGATTTCCTGCAATCACAGTATAAAGCATCCTTATCGGGTAAGAAAGTGCTCTTACTGGGAGTAAGTTATCTGAATGATGTGGGGGATACCCGCTATACACCGGTTGAAGGTTTTTATGACCAGCTCGAAATGGAAGGATGTACAATCCACCTGCACGATCCGCATGTGAAATACTGGGAGGAAAAAGATATCTGGATCAACCAGGATCT
>CAZLRY010000067.1:2068-3530 GCA_964561675.1 uncultured Chitinophaga sp. | reverse complement strand
ATTGAGTATTGAACATTTCAGCTCTTAGAATAATAAACCACCGGTTTCTTTTAGCCAATGTCCATACTTACAACTTATAACTTAAAACATACAACTCATATCAATGTCTAAAAAAGTACTCCTCCTCGGCGGAGCCGGATTTATCGGATTCAATATCACGAAATACCTGGCGGAAAACCGCGATTATGAATTGACGATCGCCGATAATTTTGCCCGTGGCAAACAGGACGATTATTTCACTGAACTGGTGAACAAACATGGTATCCGGGTGGTAGCTGGAGATTTTACCAATCCTGCTACCTACAACGAACTGGATGAAGCTTATGACCAGGTATACATGCTGGCATCGGTAGTCGGTGTGGATAATGCCAACTCCATTCCGCACGAGATCATCCGGATCAATACCGCCCTTATTTATAATACCCTGGAATGGATCCGCCGCAGCAAAGTAGGTAAGGTTTTATTTACCTCCACCAGTGAATGTTATGCAGGTACCATTGAAGCCTTTGGGTATACTACACCAACCCCGGAAGAAGTACCGCTTTGTATTGAGGATATCGGTCATCCGCGGTTTACCTATGCCGTGACCAAGATGCTGGGTGAATCCGGTTTCCTGAACTATGCCCGCATCCTCGGTTTTGAAACCACTATTGTCCGTTATCATAATGTATATGGACCGCGGATGGGTTTCAAACACGTTATCCCTCACCTGGTGGTTCGTTACCGCAAGGGGGAGAATCCGTTCAAAGTATATGGCCACGACCAGACACGTGCCTTCTGTTATATTTCAGATGCCGTGGAAGGAACTGTATTGGCGATGGAACGTCCGAATACAAACGGGCAGATTTATCATATCGGAACACAGGATGAAATATCCATTGGCGATCTGATCCATTATGCCGGTGAACTGATGGATTTCAAAGGCGAATTTGAAAACGCGCCTACCTATCCCGGTTCGGTCAGCCGTCGTTGTCCGGATATTACCAAGGCCCGTGTGCAGCTCGGCTTCGAACCCAAAGTGATGTGGAAGGAGGGACTGAAAATCACGGTGGACTGGTACAATCAATACCTTGAATCCGGAAAACTGGTATATGAGTAACGATAAGTTTATAGCCCTGAGTCTGCCCAATATGGCAGGGAATGAATGGAAGTACGTGAAGGATTGCCTGGATACCGGGTGGATCTCTTCAGTAGGTTCCTATGTAACTAAGTTCGAACAGATGGTGGCGGATTTTGCCGGCGCTAAATATGGAATAGCCGCGGTGAATGGAACGGCAGCGCTTCATATTTCATTATTGTTATCAGGAGTAAAGCAGCATGATTATGTGATTCTGCCCAACCTGACCTTTGTGGCGTCAGCCAATTCGATCAAATACCTCGGGGCAGAACCCTTACTGATTGATGCCGATCCGCTGCTCTGGCAGATGGATCTGGACCTGCTGGAGGACTTTCTTTCCACGCA
>CAZLRY010000067.1:0-1968 GCA_964561675.1 uncultured Chitinophaga sp. | reverse complement strand
ACCGGTGGTGGCGGCGTGATTGTAACGGATGATGAAGCCCTGGCCAAACACGCCAAGCATTTAACCACTACCGCCAAGGCCAGTGCCGACGAGTATTATCATGACGAAGTAGGGTATAATTACCGGCTGGTGAATGTACTGGCCGCCATCGGGGTAGCCCAGATGGAATTACTGCCCTCCTTTATAGAACGGAAGAAGCAAGTAGTGGCTTTTTATAAACAAGAACTGAGCGGCGTGGCGGATATCCGTTTCCAGCAGGAACTGGCGGATGTGAATACCAACGGCTGGCTGTTTACCATACAAACGGAAAAACAACAGGCATTGCTGGATCACCTGAATGCCAATAAAATCCTGAGCCGCCGTTTCTGGATGCCTATGAATAAACTGCCGATGTATAAGGACTGCGTGTATATCCATCACAAAGACCAGTCGGATTATATTTACAACACTTGTCTCAGTATTCCCAGTTCCACCAATATAACAGATGAAGAACTGGCCATAGTAACCAGGGAAATAAAAGCGGCGATTGGTTAAGCGCCGGCTGTTGAAACAACACACTCGTTATGTACAAATTCATTAAACGGTTTTTCGATATCCTTTTTTCGCTGCTGGCGCTGGTTATCCTGTTGCCCGTATTCATTCCGATCATTATTCTTTTATTGCTGACGGGGGAACACGAAGTTTTCTTCCGCCAGGAAAGAGTTGGATATAAAAATTCGATTTTCAGGATATGGAAATTTGCCACCATGCTGAAGAACAGTCCCAATATGGGGCATGGGGATATGACGGTGCGTAAGGATCCCCGCATCACGCCATTGGGCCGTTTCCTCCGGCAAAGTAAGATCAATGAATTGCCCCAGGTGTTCAATATCCTGACGGGAGATATGTCATTTGTCGGCCCCCGCCCCCTGATGAAAGTGGGGTTTGACCGTTACTCCGATGAAATGAAATCGAAAGTATACAATGCGCAGCCAGGGCTTACCGGAATTGGTTCCATTGTTTTCAGGGATGAAGAACTGATCATTACGCAAAGCAAACTTCCTCCACAGGAATGTTACCGCGATGTGATTCTGCCCTATAAGGGCGCCCTGGAAGTATGGTACCAGCAGCACCAGCATTTTTATACGGACAGTATGATCCTGTTCCTCACCGCCTGGTATGTGGTTTTTCCGAAGAGTGACCTCGTTTATAAAGTATTTACAACGCTGCCCAGGCGAACTTTCTGAACAGAAACAGCATTTCATTTGTAATTTCGGTTACCAAGTCAGTGAGTATGTTTAAATTTTTTTCAAGATCAAAGCCGGCAACGGAAGGCGATAAAGAAGCGATCGGCCTGTTGAAGACCGATATGCACTCGCACCTGATACCGGGTATTGATGACGGGGCACCCGATATTGAGACGGCCCTCCAGCTGATTGGTGGATTGCATGCACTGGGTTACCGGAAAATTATCACCACTCCGCATATCATGTGGGATATGTATAAGAATACCCGGGAAACGATTCTCGAACGGCTCGAATGGGTGCGCACCACGGTGAAGGAAGCCGGGCTGGATATGGAAATCCATGCAGCAGCAGAATACTTCCTCGACGATTATGTAGCCGGCCTGGTGGCCAACAACGAACCATTACTGACGGTTAAAGATAAAATGGTACTGGTGGAATTTTCCATGGCGTATCCTTCGCACAGCCTGAAAGATATTCTCTTTGATATGCAGATGCAGGGATACCAACCCATTATTGCACACCCGGAGCGGTATATTTACCTGGAACAGAACAAGGCCTTTTATGGCGAATTAAAAGATCTCGGTTGTTTGTTCCAGCTCAACCTGCTTTCCCTGACCGGGTATTATGGTAAATCCGTCTCCGAACTGGCGCAATACCTGGTAAAGCAAAATGCCTACGACCTGGTGGGAACCGACCTGCATCACTTCCGTCACCTCGAAGCCCTGCATAGCCCGGCTTTGTC
>CAZLRY010000066.1:5171-12669 GCA_964561675.1 uncultured Chitinophaga sp. | reverse complement strand
CTGGATGTACATAAAACCCCGCCGGCAAAAGTCAGCTGGTATGATTCAATTCCCTTTATTGCCGACCTGCATTGTGATGCCCTGCTCTGGGACCGGAACAACCTGAAAGAGCATACGCACGGACATGTGGACATCCCCCGAATGCAAAAAGCCAATATGGCTTTCCAGGTTTTTACCATTGTGAGCAAGACACCGAAGAAAATGAATATTGAACACAATGATGACAAGACCGATAATATTGCCCTGCTCAGTTTTGCCCAGTTACGAAATCCGAAGGATTGGTTCAGTGTTAAATCAAGGGCCTTGCATCAATGTGCCGAATTGTTCCAGACCGCTAAAAAATCGGATGGGGCTTTCCGTGTTATATTGAATCAGCAAGACCTGGCGAAATTCGTTGATGACCGGAAAAAGAACCCGAAGCTCACCGCCGGTATGCTGGGTATTGAAGGGGCGCATTGCCTGAATGATGACCTCAGCAACCTGGATGAATTTTATACGGCCGGGGTGCGCTATATCGGTCTCACCCATTTTTTTGATAATGCCTGGGGCGGATCGGCCCATGGCATGAAAAAAGACGGGCTGACGGAAAAAGGGAAACAACTCGTGAGCAGGATGGACAGCCTGCATGTGATGATCGACCTCGCCCATGCTTCCCCTAAAACCATCGATGATATTTTTGCCAGCACTCAGGGCCCCGTTTTGATTTCTCATACCGGTGTGAAAGGGGTTTGTGATAATACCCGCAACCTGTCCGATGCCCATTTGCTGGAGATCGGCCGGCGCAACGGACTCGTGGGGATCGGACTTTGGGAGACCGCGGTATGCGGAACCGATGCGGCTTCCACGGCTAAAAGCATCCGCTATGTGGCCGATAAGATCGGGGTGGACAAAGTAGCGCTCGGTTCTGATTTCGATGGAGCCATCACCGCCCATTTTGATGTAACCGGGCTTCCGTTGATCGTGAACGCCTTGTTGAAAGAAGGATTCAGCCAGGAAGATATTTATAAGATCATGGGTGGTAATGTCCGGGATTTCTTTTTGCGCAACCTTCCGGTAAAATAAGCAGTTGCCCATGCAAACTCCCAGGAAGTATGCCCTGCCTTTGTTACTACTGATGATCACCGGCCTGCTGATCTGGTGGTATAACCGGACACACCCATACGCAGCACCGCTGCCCGGTGCTGCTGAATATGGCTTCCAGCTCATCAGCAAAACCGCTGAACAGTATGGACCGGGCGGGCGGATCAATATCCGCTCCTATGGTATGAACTGCAGTCATTGTCACCTCGATGCCGGTAAAAATCTCCAGGCAATTCCACTTACCAGGGTTTATCTTCAATATCCAAAGTACCGGGACCGAAGCGGCAGTCATGAATCCTTATACAAAAGAATAAAAGATTGTTTTGAACGAAGCCTGCAAAGTATGGCCCCCGATAGTAACAGCCGGGAAATCCAGGCGATAACGGCCTACCTGAAATGGCTGTCTGAAAACTCGCCGGCTGATTCTATAACCCGGGACCTTTTACCCTATTTAACAAGAGCGGCCGACAGCACAAAAGGCAGCCGGCTGTATGCAGCAACCTGCAAACGTTGTCATGGACAAAACGGTGAAGGCTTTCGTGAAGCGGATCATTCCTCCTTTCGTTATCCGCCATTGTGGGGGCCGAACAGTTACAGTACCGGCGCTGGCATGTACCAGGTAACCAAACTGGCCAGGTTCATTAAGTTTAATATGCCTTATGATAAACTGGCAGGAAGTGTAGTACTGACCAATGAAGAAGCTTATGATCTGGCCGCTTTTATCAATAGCCAGGAACGCGGGGTGTTTGATATCAGTGACGACTGGCCCGTAAAATCTACAAAACCAGTAGATTATCCTTTTGGACCTTATGCGGATAGCTTTTCAGCAGACCGGCATAAATATGGCCCCTGGCTAAACCTGAAATAAGAACAGTTGTTATAGGGGAGAACATTTAAATTCGCGTTCACCTTTCAAACAAAAACCATGTTGGATTTTCTGCGCCAGCCCTGGCCCTGGTATGTGGCCGGGCCACTGATCGGGTTAATGGTACCGCTATTGCTGATCATTGGGAATAAATCATTTGGCATCTCTTCCTCTCTCCGGCATATCTGTGCGGCCTGCCTTCCCTCAAAAGCCCCATTCTTTAATTATGAGTGGAAAAAAGAAGCCTGGAATTTATTCATGGTTGCTGGTATATTACTGGGAGGAATGATTGCCGGGCAGTGGCTGAGCAGCCCCGACCCCATGCAAGTGAATCCTGTGCTGGTGGAAGAACTGGCCGGATATGGGATCCGGGATTATCAACATATTGTTCCGGCTGAATTATTCAACTGGAATACGTTGTTTTCTGCAAAAGGACTGGTCCTGATGCTGGGTGGTGGATTCCTGGTAGGCTTTGGCACCCGATATGCCGGTGGATGTACCAGTGGTCATTCCATTATGGGTTTATCCACCCTTCAGTTCCCGTCCCTGGTGGCCACTATTTGTTTTATGGCGGGTGGTTTTATTGTCGCCAACCTGGTACTCCCCTTCATCCTTAAACTGTAATCGCATGTCGTCGAACACCGATAAAGAAAAAAAGCATCATGAATTCCTGACACAGAATGCCGACTTTGAAGTAAGGTCGCTGGATGCCGTTTGCCTGAATGAATCCGAACTGAAACATCCCTGGTGGTACAATTTCAAATACCTGATTGCCGGGACTTTCTTTGGGATCATTCTGATCAAGGCTGAAGTTATTTCCTGGTTCCGGATACAGGAAATGTTCCGGCTGCAAAGCTTCCATATGTATGGCGTGATCGGATCGGCTGTTTTGGTGGGTATCGTCTCGGTCTGGCTGATCCGTAAATTCAATATTAAAACCATCTACGGGGAGCCCATTGAGTTTGTGACCCGTAAACTTAATAAAGGGAATATCATCGGGGGCTTGTTATTCGGCTTTGGCTGGGCATTGACCGGAGCCTGTCCGGGACCGCTATTTGCACAAATCGGTACAGGCGCCACGGCTACTATCATCACCTTGTTCAGTGCCATTGCAGGTACCTGGTGTTATGGTATGTTGCGTGACAGACTGCCGCATTAACAAAAAAAGGCCGTACCGGAAGTGTTTCCCATCCGTGAACGGACAGGGATACCCTCTTCGGTACAGCCTCAACTGTAAATAAAACACTCACTCTTTATATCTCAACAAACTTCGGTATCAGATGAAGAGCATGTGTACGCCCTCTCCTTCACTCTTTTTATAGAAGTCACCCACGGTGATCACTTCTTCCACCCCTTCAAAGAGGTCTTCTTTCTTGTAATGGAACATATCCATGGCCAGTTTACAGGCCCACATCCGTACACCGCTGTCCGAAAGAATCTCCAGGAACTCCGGAACTTCCGGCATATCGATCTTCGCCATTTCTTTTTTCATCATAGTGGTGGCCAGTGCTTCCATGCCCGGTAAACCACCCACCATGGTGGGGATATGCATGGCCGGGTTGCCCACAGTGGCGATATGGAGGTTTGCATTTTTCTTTTTGTGCACGGCTTCCAGTCCGAAGAAGGTAAAGAAGATTTCAGAATCTATGCCTTCCATACGGGCACCATTGGCCAGTACAAATGCTGCATATACATTCTCGAGGGTGGCTTTGGACAAGATGATCATCATCTTTTTGATTTCGCCTTTATTCTCGCTCATAACTTTCGTTTTAAGAGTTGATTAAATACAGCTGGCAGGTTTGGGTATGCCGGCAATTTTAGTCGCGGTTTTCAGCGGAGCTTTCGGGAAAAGCTGGTAGAATTCCTTGATATCGACCACGCCGCTTTTTCCGATCTTCCGGATGCTCAGGGGCACTTCATTCTTGAATTCTGTTTGCAAATAACCTAATACTTCCCAATGACGGGGGCTGAGGCTGATTTCATTTTCAGCGGCCAGGGCTTCCCCAACCGTGTTATCCCATTCTTTAAAATCGGTCATAAAACCTTCTTCGTTTACGTGGATGGTTTTACCTGCTATTACTTTTTCCATAAAATAAATTTTTAAGTGTGAATGATTGTATTATACAGTTTCTGTTTTTTCATAATGCTTACCAGACTCTGACATGGTAGCGGAGACAAACGGAATATGCGTTCCTTTCAGCAACATGTGCCAGTAAACCCAGCGGAAGGCCAGTTTACCCATATGGTTCATCCGGCTTTCTTTAAGTAACCGCAGCGGGCCAAGTCCAGGGAAGGGGAAGGTTCCTTCAACCGGCTCATGCGTGTAGTTGAAGTCGATCAGGAGGGCTTTACCGCCGCCTGTTTCAATGAAACAGTTGGCATGTCCGTCAAACTCTTCTTTCAGTGGCTCCCCTTTTACAAAGCGTAAAATGTTTTCAGTCAGAATCTCGGCTTCAAAGTGGGCTACAGAACCGGCTTTGGAAGCGGGGATATTACTGGCATCACCCAGTACAAACACATTCTGGTAAGCCTTGGATTGCAAAGTGGCTTTGTTGGTCGGCACATAGTTCAGGTCATCACCCATACCGGAGCGTTCCATCACGGCATCTCCTTTATTGGTGGGTACGGTAACCAGGATATCAAAAGGAATTTCACGTCCGCCGTAATCAATAATCTTTTTGTTTTCATTATCCACCTGCTCGATCGCGAAATCGCTTTCTATATTGATATGCTTTTCTTCCAGCAAGTGCTCCAGCGTGGCGGTGGCTTTGGGTTTGGTAAAGGCGCCACTCAGCGGAGTTACATATGTAATCTCCACTTTATCCCGCATGTGTTTATTCTTGAAAAATGAATCGGCCAGGAAGGCAAATTCCAACGGGGCAACCGGGCATTTGATTGGCATTTCGGTGATATGTACCACCAGTTTACCGCCTTTCCAGTCTCTTAACTTATTCCGGAGATTCAACGCCCCCTCAAAAGTATAAAAATCAAAAACGGACTGATGCCATTCACTTCCCATCATTCCTTCTGTTTCCTCCGGGGCAATTTTGGCACCGGTGGCCACGATCATTACGTCGTAAACAACCACACTGCCGTCTGTCATCATCACTTTATTTTCGGCAGGCACAATCCGGTCAATAGAAGCCTGGATCAGATCAACGGTTTTAGGAATGAACTCCTGGATGGATTTCACAATATCTTCCGGCTCATAAATATCAAAGGGAAGAAAGAGGTATCCTGGCTGATAGTGGTGTTCAGTACGTTCATCGATAATACTGATACGCCATTCGGGTCTTTTGAGATGATGGCTAAGGTGATTGGCCATCATGGTACCGGCTGTACCTGCTCCGAGAATGACAAGGTGTTTCATGTTGAGCGTTTTTTGTGAGTGTTGAATTACGATGTAAAATTGCACCCGCCAACTCCCCGGTTCTGCGTGTTCTGTCACAGTTCCGGATGATTCGCCTCAGGCTTCCAGTTGATTTATCAACGGATAACCCTGATTTTCCCTGTTTCAGTGATTGAAGTCACATTTCGTTAAGTCATGCTTTTGTAAAAAACGGGGTAGAAAAGACAACGTTGTCTGAAATAAAAATCAGGGCTTTTGGAATTTTTAACTGAGGTTAATCAAATACCCGCAAACGGCCATTGGTTAACTTTGTACTGAAAATGATGAATCATGAGAAAAAACAAAATCGGCCTTGATGCCGCTAAAGCGAAAGTGCTGGGAGACAAACTGAATGTATTATTATCCAACCTGCAGGTGCTGTATATCAACAGCCGCGGTTTTCACTGGAATATCAAAGGTGATAATTTCTTTGAATTGCACCTGAAGTTTGAAGAACTCTATACGGATCTGCAACTGAAGATCGATGAAGTGGCTGAACGGATACTCACCCTGGGCCATGTACCCGACCACAGTTATACGGATTACCTGAAACATGCAAAAATTACGGAAGTTACCAACCAGTCAAATGGAAAGGATGCTTTAAAGTCAGTAATGGACAGCATCAGTATTCTGCTGGAAGAAGAACGGGAAATCTTACAGTTAGCCGCGGATGCCAATGATGAAGGCACCAACGCCCTGATGAGTGATTATATCCGCCAGCAGGAAAAACAGGTATGGATGTTCTGCTCATACCTGAGCCATTAACCGCATTATAAACGCTGACCGGCCAGCCGTAATACGGCTGCTTTGCCCTGGTGAAACGGCCCTTCATCGAGGATGACTTCTTTTTGTTCGCAGGAAAGCTGATGCAGAAAAGGAAAATCACTGCAAATGGAAGGCGCATCATACAATAGTGCAGGGTCTTTCGGACCGCCACTGTCAAATCCCTGTTGTTCTTTGGCAAAAGCTTCCAGCAACAGGAATCCGCCCGGTTTTACAGATTTATAGATGGCCGTATGAAAGTTATGCCGGAGAGGTTCGGGCAGGTGTACATACAGCAAGGCCACCATATCATATTGTTTGGATGCTTTAAAAAGAGAAATATCCTGCAGGTCGTAGCGGATACTAACCCCTTTAGATGCTGCCCTCTTCAGCGCTTTTTCCCGGGCTACCTCACTATAATCAAATGCTTCCACCACCCAGCCCCTGGAAGCGGCGTAGATCGCGTTACGCCCCTCTCCCTCTGCCGGCAACAACAGCGTGCCTGGCTGAAGGGGGTCAATAAAGGACTTGAAAAACGCATTGGGCGCTTCGCCGTATACATGCTCGTTTTCCTGGTACCGTTCGTTCCAAAACTGCTGCATTTGAATTAGTTTTAACAAATTTGCATCTTAGACCCTGATTCAGCGGTGATATTAATCACCGATCTTTCCACTGAATCACCGGATTTTGCACCTCAAATTATTAAAATATGAAAATTGTTTTCCTTTCCGCTACCCTGTTTTTTTTACTGGCCGCCTGCAATGATAACCCATCCGTTAAAGCCCAGGGTCCCGATTCCGCCAATAAGATCGTTGAAACAACCCCGGCTCCCCCGACGGTTATTCCGGATACAATGCAGACAAATACCACACCCGATCCTGCACCGGCAACGGCCTCGGCCCTCCCGAGTTTCCGTATGCGGAATGGCCGCGGAGAAATTGTGGACCTGGCCCAATTCAGGGGCAAAAAAGTATTTGTGAATTTATGGGCTACCTGGTGCCCGCCCTGCCGTGCTGAAATACCTTCCATTGAAAGCCTTGGTGCCAAAACGGACCCCGGCAAAGTAGAATTTGTCATGCTCTCGCTGGACGACAATTTTGACAAAGCCAAAACCTATGCGGCTAATAATAATATGAAGCTTCCTGTTTATTACCCGGCGAGCGACCTGCCCCAGCTTTTTGTAACGGATGGGATTCCGATGACAGTTATTTTCAATGAAAAAGGTGAGATCCTGTTCAATGAAGTGGGCAGTGCGAATTATGATACGAAGAGGTTTCAGGACATGCTGAAGTAATACATTTCCCGCAGATAGCGCCGATTTATTTCGCAGATAAACGCAGATTTAAACCCTAAAGTTTAAGTGACTTTAAGTACCAGCTATTTCATGTAAGCAGAAAAAGAAC
>CAZLRY010000066.1:0-5071 GCA_964561675.1 uncultured Chitinophaga sp. | reverse complement strand
CCTAAAGTTTAAGTGACTTTAAGTACCAGCTATTTCATGTAAGCAGAAAAAGAACCGGCAGAGCACTTCTGCGAAAATCTGCGGGGCAAATAATACATTTCCCGCAGCGGGCGCCGATTTATTTCGCAGATAAACGCAGATTTAAACCCTAAAGTTTAAGTGACTTTAAGTACCAGCTATTTCATGTAAGCAGAAAAAGAACGGCAGAGCACTTCTGCGAAAATCTGCGGGGTCATCTGCGCAATCTGCGGGAGACTGTATTAGATTTTGCTAAATAAAAATCCCGCAATTGTATTGCAGGATTCTTTTTTGCTACTCTATCAAAACATTATTCTTCTGTCTTAGCGGGCGCCAGCAGTTTTTCCTCAATCACTTTCTTAAATACATGTTTCGGAAATGCGCCGGGCTGCATCATCGGTTCGCCGGTGGAATCAATGAACAACAAGGTCGGGATACTCTGGATACCGAAAACCGCTGACAATTCCTGCTCAGCCTCTGTATCCACTTTATAGATCAGGAGTTTCCCTTCATATTCTGCAGACAACTCCTCCAGTACGGGGGCCACCATTTTACAGGGACCACACCAGTCTGCATAGAAGTCAATGATCGCGGGTAATGTACCCTGGTATTTCCATTCCTTCTCCGTTTCATAATTAAATACCTTATCCTTGAAATCCTGTGTGGTCATTTTTATCGTTGGCATAATTGAAATATTTATGCAAACATAGGCCGTCTGTCAAAAAGAGCCGGTGACTATAATCACAGGACTTTTTCCAGCTGTTTCACTTTCTCCAGGGCCTGCGCGATATCATGGATCAGGTCGTCGCAATGCTCAATGCCAATACTAAGGCGGATCAGTTTACCGCTGATATGCAATTCCTCTTTTTCTTCAAAGGGAACATCGGAATGGGTCATGGTGGCCGGGTGTTCAGCCAGGCTTTCGGTACCACCCAGACTGACCGCCAGTTTGATATGCTGCAGGCTGTTCAGAAACAGGAATGCTTCTTGCTCCCCACCTGTGATATCAAAACTCAGCATCGCTCCCTTACCCAGGCATTGCCTGTTAAAAGTAGCTTCCTGTTCGGGATTATTCAGTGCCGTATATCCGAGATAATACACTTTCTCCACCAACGGATGCCTGCTCAGGTAACCTGCGACTTTTTCTGCATTTGCCGCAGCTGCTTCCATCCGGATCTTGAGGGTTTCCAGGCTACGCATCAGTAGCCAGCTGGTATGCGGATCGATCATGGTACCAAAGAAAGTGCGTGTCTTCTTGATCTGACCAATCAGTGCCGCCGAACCAACCACGGCCCCGGCGATCACATCACTATGACCCCCGATATATTTTGTGGCAGAATAAATAACCAGGTCCGCACCCAGTTTCAACGGGTGTTGCCAGAGTGGCCCCATATAGGTATTGTCCACCGCCAGCAATACTTTTTTATCCGGAAAAGAAAAACGGCGGGCAACCGTATGACAGAGCTCAATATCAATCAGGTCATTGGTGGGATTTGCCGGTGTTTCAATAAAAATCATCTTTAACTGTTTTGCATGACCGCTTTCCACCAGCAGGTGTTCGATCTCCTTCCGGGTCTGTCCGGCCCTGAAGCCGATTACCTCCACACCATAGTGCGTCAGGATATGATGTATAAATTTATGGGTCCCCCCATATAGCGGATTACTGTACAGGACCACATCACCCGGACTCAGGAAAGTCATCAGGGTGGTGGCAATGGCACTCATACCACTGGAAAAGGCTGCGGCTTTTTCACCTCCGTCCCAAAGCTTCAGCCGTTCTTCCAGTATCTCCATATCAGGGTTATTAATCCGGCTGTAGATCAGCCCCATTTCTTCTCCTTCGTGACCGGGTTTACCATGTGCCATTTCAAAAAAAGCCTTCCCTGCTTCAGCAGATTTAAAAACAAAAGTGGAGGTCTGAAAAATGGGACATTTTACAGCCCCTTCACTGAGGGCCGGCTTATATCCATATCCAAGCATCTGGGTCTCGGGAGCAAACGATTCGGATTTCATATTGTTACATTTTCGTTGAATCCGAATTTCAACCAATATTTCCATCAGGGAAATGACTTTGTGAAAAACAGAAAACAAATCTGAATTGTCCTGAATAACGATCAATTAAAGATGAATTATCCATTATTTGAATTAATTTCAGAAAAATCATCTTTTATGACGCTGGACAAAACAGACATCCGCTTACTTGAATTATTACAGTCGGATGCCCGGCTGACGATCAAGGAGCTGGCTGATAAGCTGGGCAAATCAGTAACCCCTGTGTATGAGCGAAAGAGAAGGCTGGAAAACGAGGGATTCATTACCCGCTATACGGCGATAGTAGACAAGCATAAGATCGGGAAAAGCCTGGTGGCTTATACCAATGTTCAGCTGAAGCAGCATGCACAGAGCATACTGCTGAATTTTGAAAAAACCATTGTTAAGTTTGAGGAAGTCATGGAATGTTATCACATGACCGGTGTGTATGATTACCTGCTGAAAGTAGCGGTTACAGATATGGCCGCTTACCAGGATTTTATTGTAAACAAGTTGGCACGGCTGACTGATATCGGTACAGTACAGAGCAGTTTTGTGATGACGGAAGTAAAACATGAGACGGCCTTTAAAATAAAAAGCTGAAAATTCAGAAAACGGCTTCGCCGTTATTTTGACACATAGGTACATAGAAACATAGGATACACATAGAAATACAATTATTCTATGTGTATCCTATCTGTTTAAAACTCTGCGCAGCGGAACTTACAACATCGTTTTCGGGACAGTATACTTCGTTTTGGATAGCCCGGTCTGGCTGAGTACTTTATAGCCTCCTTTGATATTCACGAGGTGCTCAAAGCCCCTGGACTTCAGAATGGAGCACATAATCAGTGATCGGTATCCGCCGGCACAATGGATAAAGTATTTTTTATCCCGGTCCAACTGGGCCATGTTCTGATTGATAAAATCCAATGGAAAATTCTCAGCCCCTACCAGGTGCTCGGAGTCAAACTCACTTTTGCGGCGCGCATCAAGCAGGTGAGTGTGTTTATTGTCCATTTCGTAAAGGGTGGCAAAGTCTTCCGGGCTGATCTCCTTGATGAGTTCAGTAGCATAGCCTGCTTCTTTCCAGGCGGCCACGCCCCCTTTCAGAAAACCGATCGTATGATCATAACCCACCCGGGCAAGCCGTACAATCACTTCTTCTTCGCGTCCTTCATCGGCTACAAATAGAATGGGTTGTTTCAGGTCAGTGATCAGGGTTCCCACCCAGGGAGCAAAACTGTCATCTACCCCGATAAATATCGAACCGGGAATATGTTCTGCAGCAAATTCTTCTTTTTTACGTGTATCCAGTACAAGCGCATCTGTACTTTCCCAGATCGCTTCAAACTCTTTGGCAGAAAGTGGATTTTTCCCTTTCCGGATGATCTCATCAATACTTTCCATTCCTCCTTTCAGGTTCAGTAAAACATTAAAGGGGAAATATTGGGGAGGTTCAACCAGGCCATCCGTCACTGCTTTAATAAACTCTTCCTTGGTCATATCTTCCCGGAGTGCATAATTGGTTACTTTCTGATGCCCCAGTGTATCCCTGGTTTCCTTACTCATGTTTTTGCCACAGGCACTGCCGGCACCATGACCGGGATAAACGATCACCTGATCCGGCAGGGGCATGATCTTGTTGCGCAGTGAGTCATATAAATGCCCGGCCAATATCTCGGGGGTGATTTCGGCTTTTACTTTTTGTACGAGATCAGGCCGGCCCACATCACCGATAAAGAGCGTATCCCCGGTAAAGAGACAATGCTCCTTCCCTTTTTCATCGAGTAGCAAATAAGTGGTTGACTCCATGGTATGACCGGGTGTATGCAGCACTTTGATAGACACATTACCCAGTTTGAGTATTTCACCGTCTTCGGCCACATGTACATCATAAGCTGGAGCTGCGGTAGGTCCGAATACGATGGTGGCCCCGGTTTTATTCGCCAGATCCAGATGCCCGCTTACGAAATCTGCATGGAAATGGGTTTCGAGAATATACTTGATGGTAGCTCCGTTGCGGTCAGCTTTATCCACATAGGGTTTGGTTTCCCGGAGCGGATCAATAATGGCGGCTTCGCCATTGCTTTCGATATAATACGCGGCTTCTGCGAGGCAGCCGGTATAGATTTGTTCAATTTTCATTGGTCATTTATTTTTGATGGTGTATATGTTCATTCTTTAAACCTCCCAGCAGTAAATTTGAGGGATAGTTCCGGAAGCTTCTGTGCTTCCGGTCACTCAAAGTAAATCCCGGATGACCAAACCATGACTGACGCTCGTCAGCCCTTTACCTGCTTTTACCCTTATCGGGACAGCCAGGTTTTTTTTGTAACTATAGTCACCCCTTTCCCGGTCCCGAATCCGGAAATTTGCAGAAATAACTGAACATGAACTTATTTGACCGAATTAAAAGCGGGTGGACCACCCTGAAATTCATCCGGGTTGGGCTGGGTTCGTTAATTTTGTATTCTTCCATCAGTGAAGGTCAGGTGCCGGGAATTTTCCTGGGGATTTTTTTCCTGGTATTTTCTTTAGTGACCGACGGGGTCTGTTGTGCCGGCAATGCCTGCTATACTCCACCGTCCCGCAAACAGAATCAACCGGATATTGATAATACAGTATATGAAGAACTGGGTACTAAATAACAAATGGACGATTGCCGGCGTGCTGCTGGGAGCAGTGGCCGGATACCTGTATTGGCAACAGATCGGCTGCAGCAGCGGCACCTGTATGATCACTTCCAAGTGGCATAACAGCACAGCCTATGGTGCCCTGATGGGTGGATTACTTTTCAGTATGTTTAAAAAAGAAAAACATGCAGACAAGCAATAAAAAAGAGAGTTTCGGGGAACTGATCCGTGGCAAAACACCGGTATTGGTCGATTTCACCGCCACCTGGTGCGGTCCCTGCAAGATGATGAAACCCGTATTGGAGCAATTGCACCAGCGCATGGGTGATAAAGTGCGTATCATTAAAATTGATATTGATCAGAGCCCGGCCGCCGCGCAGGCTTAT
>CAZLRY010000065.1:0-12673 GCA_964561675.1 uncultured Chitinophaga sp. | reverse complement strand
TGGCCTGTTCCTGCTCTTCCAAAAAAGCACCGGCCGGTGATAAAGTAAAACTGCTTTCTCCCAATGGAGAAATTGTAGAGATTGACTCCGCCTACCTGAATCACCAGGAACATATGTCCATAGTATCCAAACTCGAAGCACGCGAAGGAATCGCTGGCAAAAGGTTTGTAATGGTGGTTGACCTGGCCAACTGTAAGAATGCCCGTAGCTGTATTTCCGCCTGTCAGAAATGGCACTACCGCCCGAAAGAACAGGAGTGGCTGACGGTAAAACTGCTCAAAGACAGTGATAAAGGAGCCCCTTACTGGTTCCCCAAACAATGTTTCCATTGCGACAACCCGCCCTGTGTGAAAGTTTGCCCGGTGGATGCTACGTTTAAAAGACAGGATGGACTGGTACTGATCGATAACGACCGTTGTATCGGTTGTAAATTCTGTATGGCCGCCTGCCCTTATTCCACCCGGGTATTTAACTGGGACGAACCTGAACTGCCGATGGATATCCGCGACCTGGCTTATTCACCCGAAACCGGTATCCCCGCCAAAGTGGGTACGGTGGAAAAATGTGATTTCTGTCCGGACCGCGCCCGTGAAGGACTCCTCCCTCCATGTGTGGAAGCCTGTCCCAATGGTGTATTCTATTTCGGCGATGAAAATGAAGATACCGTCAGTAACGGTCTTGACACTGTCAGCTTTACCAAACTGATCACGGATCGCGCCGGATACCGCTATATGGAAGAACTGGGGACTAAACCCCGGGTATATTACCTGCCGCCGAAGGACCGCTCATTCCCTGTAGAAAAAGGCTTCCAGGATGCGGACTCATCCATCCAGGAACGCTTCAAAGAATACAAGGATATTCTTGGTAAAAAGGAATCAGCTGAATAAGCCGGTCCATTGTTCATCTATTTAATGAAATAGTAATTATGGAACTCAACACCTACCAAAAAGAAGCTTTCGATTACCAACGGAAGAATATTGAAACATATGGCAAACGTGCCTGGGGCTGGAGCATTTTTTTTGTCATTTGCATTTTAGTAGGTCTGTATGCCCTTTACCTGCAGATTGCAAAAGGACATGGCGTGACCGGTATGCGGGATAATGTGGTATGGGGGCTTTTTATTGTCAACTTTATCTTCTTTATCGGGCTGAGTTATGCCGGTGCTATTATTGCAGGTTTGCTCCATCTGTTTAAAGTAAAATGGGGGAAACCAATCATTCGACTGGCCCAGTTTATGACCCTGATCTCCGTGATTGTCGGTCCGATCTTCATCCTGCTTTGCGTGGGTCGCTTTGACCGGATGCATCACCTGTTCATTTATCCGCGGATCCAGTCGCCCCTGACCTGGGACGTAATGGCCGTGGTCACTTTCTTTGCAGGCAGTGTCCTCTTCCTGTGGCTGGCCCTGATCAAGGATCTTTCCGTTTACCGGGATGCCAAACTGAACATCCCTAAATGGAAACAAAAAGTGTATAAATTCCTGGCCCTTGGTTACCGTGGAGCTGCCAGTCAGAAAAGACACCTGATTATTTCCCAAAACCTGATGGCGATCATTATGATTCCGCTGGCCATCATGGTGGCTTCTATTCTGTCCTGGATCTTTGGTATGACCCTCCGTCCGGGATGGCACAGTACCATCTTTGGTCCTTACTTCGTACTGGGTGCGGTTTACTCCGGTTGTGGTTTACTGATCGTGGCCATGTGGTTCTACCGCAAAATGTATAAACTGGATTATTATTTTACCGATAAGCATTTCAAGTATCTCGGATACCTGATGCTGGTGCTGGCAGCGGGTTACGGTTACTTTACTTTCTCTGAATATTTTACGGACTGGTTTGCATCAGAAAAATGGGACAGTGAACTAATCCATAAATTATTCAGTACTTCAGAATATGGCTGGTGGACCCTGTTTACCAATGTTGCCGGTATTGCCTTACCGATACTGATCGTTGCTATTCCGGCCACCAGAAAACCAGGACCTATCACGTTTGCGGCCTTTATGATGGTCATCGCGATGTGGGTGAAACGTTACCTGATCATTGTGCCCACCCTCGAAACCACCCTGTTACCCATGCAGGATACAAGGGCTGAATATGTGAAGTACGCTGCTACCTGGCCTGAATGGGCTTTGACTATTGCCGGTGTTGCCACTTTCCTTTTATTCTTTACCGTGATGTCCAAGTTTGTGACCGTTGTACCTGTGTCCGGGCTGGAAGACACCCATACCGAACACGAAAAACACTTGCTGCATCACGAATAAGTTAATTGATTATAGACCCTGCTTAAATAAAAAGATATGAAACAAGTAAAAGAATTTATATCCCCCCGCAGCTCAATGAGGCCTTTGTGCCTGCTGGCTGTGTTGCTGGTTTGTCTGCTTCGGCCAGCATCGATGCTGGCACAAACTGACAGCGGAGCCCCGGCTGCGACCGATACCGCAGCGGCTGTGGCTGCCCCGGAGGAAGTGGAACTGATTTCACCTGCCATTGATTTAATCAGTATCCAGAAAGGAGATAGTTCTGTAGACCTGAAAGCCACTGCTAAAGCTAAAGTGGATGGGAAAATGCGGAAACTCTATGGATTAAAAGCCGTTTTTTATATGGTGACCGACTCCGCGGAGACCGAAATAGGTACTGTGGTCACCGACCGCAACGGATTTGCCATTCTGAATGTTAAGGCCGGACAGGTCGTCACCAACGCTGATGGCACGCTGCATTTTAAGGTTACCGTAGCCGGACCTAAAAATATGGAAGCCGGTGAAGGAGAAGTAACCGTAAAGAGAGCCATGCTGGTAATGACCCCTGTAAAAGAAGAGGGACTGCTTTCCGTACAACTGAAACTGGTGGATCTCTCCACCGGTGAGGAAAAACCGGTACCGGAAACTGCTGTTGGCATTTTCGTAAAAAGAAGTTTTTATCCCCTGAAACTCGGGGAAGGCAATACGGACGAAAACGGGGAAGCCACTGTTGAAATCCCCAATAACCTGCCTGGTGACCCGCTGGGAAATATCACCCTGCTGGCCAAACTGGATGAAAATGAAACCTATGGATACTTAGAAACTGCTTCCACCCAAAAATGGGGCTTGCCGGTATCCAACCGCATTGAGGATCAGCCCCGGGCACTCTGGAGTTCCCACCCGCCGATGTGGATGTTAATTACTTTTATTATCTTAATGACGGCGGTCTGGGGTCACTATATCGTGATTGTATATGAATTATTCCGCCTTCGGAAAGAACAACATCCGGTAGCGGATGCAACGCAAGCGTAATTTTTCACATCTTATAACTAAGTAAAACAATGAACATGAAAAAAAATCTGACACTCTTTATGTCCGGCTTATTTGCCATCGGATTACTGGCATTTGTGCCGAAAAACTCATTTCAGGAGCCCTGGAAGGTTCCGGATGCTGCCAAGAATAAAGCGAACCCTGTGAAAAGTGACGCTGCTTCTCTGGCAAGCGGTAAAGCCCTGTACAACCAGCATTGTAAATCCTGCCATGGTACAAAAGGAAAAGGAGACGGCCCGAAAGCCTCTACATTGGATACCGATTGCGGTGATTTCACCAAGGCTTCTTTCAAAAGCCAGACCGATGGTGCGCTGTACTATAAAACCGCAGAAGGAAGAAAAGATATGCCCGCTTACAAAAAGAAAATTCCCGATGCCAATGATATCTGGGCGATCGTGAATTACATGAGAACCTTCTGATCTCAGGATCAAAAAATATAAAGGGCTGACCGGAATCCGGTCAGCCCTTTATATTTCACTGGCATTTCGAGCGCCACTCCTTCGTTTCACTACGGAGTGCATGGAGTGGAAAATCTGTGCTAATTCCTGCTCTTAATCTCGTAGCTCATTGCTCACAGGGCTTGCTGCAATGCTTGAATTTTATAATATTCAGCCTGGAATTGAAACCCAGTAGGATTGCCGCTCATTAAGATTATTATATAAACTCACAAGAATTATATATGTCCGAACAATTGCTGATAGTTAAATAAATTGAGGATTCATTCGTCTGCTTGCATAGCAGGAAATTCACTGTTACCTGCTGCGCTGTTAGTCATTTGAGAATTTGTTTTCCATCAGCTTTTCTTTGAATGTAGTACCAAAAGTGTAGGCGAATGTTAGCAATACTGCTCTAGTGTCCACTTTGAAAATGCGATTGAAATTAAAATCTTTTGTCTCCCAAACAAAGCCATTTTTTTGGGTATTAAAAACATCTGTTACTATTAATCCTAATCTTGCTTTGTCTTTCCAGATTTTTTGCTGAAAGGCTATATCTACATTATATACAGCAATTCTGTTGCCTTGTATCGTAGCAGTTGGTGAATTATATACACCGATTACTTGCAGTTTAGCTTTTTTCCATACATTGAAATCATTTATCCACTTTGTATTCCAGCTAAGCACCTTTTTTAATACATCAGCCTGAATATTGTTAGCATCAATGTTTTGATTGAATATGGATGCACTCCAGTTTGTCTTCCACAATCTGAATATATCATAAAAGAAAATCGTCTCAAAGCCTATTGTTTCAGTTGTACCGGCGTTTAAGGGTTGTGAAAAGAGAACGCCATCCTGTCTTAATATAGTAAAAGGCAAAATACTGTTTTTACTATTGCGATAGAACAATTTCGCAAGAACACTGCCTTTTCTGACATTTCTGGAAAAGCCGAGTTCAATATTGTTGCTGATTTCTGGCAATAGTGCTGGATTGCCGCTTCGTTGCGTAAGTGAGTCGGTAATATCAGTAAATGGATTGAGTTGTCCGAGTGAAGGTCTGTTTATTCGCTTGCCATAGCTCAATCTGATATTTTGATTATCGGAGAAAGTATAACCAATGTTTACATTAGGAAACAGATTGATGTAGGAGTTTTCAAAATCTACATTTAGGCTTTTTACAGAACCATTGTTTGCTGTGTGCTCCGTTCTGATACCTATTTCGTAATCCCATTTTCCATCTATATTATCCCTAAATTGAGCATATAGGGCATTTACCCATTCATCAAAATTCAAAGTACCAGTTCTGTTTTCAATAAAAATATAGCTGCCATTAATGTGGTCTTCACGGCTAAAGTCGTTTAAGAAACTTCTTAACAGGACTTTGTAACCTGTTTCAAATACTCCATTTCCTGCTTTTTGGGAATAATCAATACGGAAATTACTTATAGAGCTTTTGTCAGTAAAACTTGTTCTCTGCAAAAACGGGCTGCCGATTTGATTATTTTCAACGGATAAACCCTGTGTTGAAATAGCAGTATTTTCCTTTCCATTATTAATAGATGAGCTAAAATTGGTAATTAGTTTTTGTTCCTCCCTTTTTAGTTTTCGCTCATATTTCAAAGCAATTTCAATTGCTTGTATATTTCTTCTTTCATCTGCATAGCGTTTGCTTTTTGACTGAAACAGGTTTTCTTTAGTTTCA
This sequence comes from uncultured Chitinophaga sp., assembly GCA_964561675.1. Classification (GTDB taxonomy): domain Bacteria; phylum Bacteroidota; class Bacteroidia; order Chitinophagales; family Chitinophagaceae; genus JJ008. The sequence goes on along the minus strand of CAZLRY010000065.1, from coordinate 7,251 downwards.
AATTTGCTAAAAAGTGTTTCAAGGTTAGTTTCTTTTTGTATGCCCCCTAAAATTTCAACTCCAAAACTGTTTTTATTGTTACTATAATCAATATTGACTCTTAGGTTATGAATTTCCTCTTCTCTATCATCATTTCTTCTTTGTGTGAGGAAATATTGCGCGGGCAAATTAAAGTTCACTCTATCGCCTTCTGCTTTTCGGTTTCTCTCGGCAAGGCGGTTGTCATATGAAATACCAAAATTCCAACTCTTTTTTTTATAATTGAGCATTGCTGAGTTGTTTAACCGCCAGCTGTAGCCCACACCGCTGGCGATAGAAAAAGCACCATTCAGCCCATCCGTTCTGCCTTTTTTTAGAATGATATTGATTATACCATTTTCTGCTTCCGCATCGTATGAGGCTCCCGGTGTTGTAATCACTTCAATTTTGTCAATACTACTGGCAGGAATAGCATTTAGATTATCTAATTTTGAATTTCTGCCGTTTATTAAAATCAAAGGCGATTTGCCTCGTAAGTTAATAGAGCCCTCGGCATCTACAAAAACAGCAGGTGTATTCCTTAGCAAATCAATGGCACTACCTCCTTGTTGAGACAATGTCGCATCGGCATTTACCACAAAACCATACTTTGTTTTTTGAATTAATTCTCTTTTTGCTGTAATAGTAACGGTACCCAACAATGAAATGTCATTTTCCAATACTATTTGATAGAGTTTCACATTTTGTTCATTTCGTTTTTCAATAAGAAAGCTCTGTTGCTCATATCCAATGCTATGAAACTTAACAAAATATAATCCTTCCGGAACTTCAAAAAATGTGAAGTTTCCTAAACTGTCTGATATTGTTCCTTGAGCTACCCTTATAGTGTCGGTCTTTTTGTAAAGCAATATGTTAGCAAATTCTATTGGTTTGCCTAAATTATCTTTTATATTTCCGGAGATCTGATTTTGAGAACAGACAATGTCAGAAATGAAAAATGCTATGAATAAATGTATAAATTTCATTACCTATTTTACAAGTTTGACTGCATCATTTAATCGCTGTGAAGCATTATCCCAATTTATAATGTTGAATAAGGCATCAACAAAATCAGCTCGTTTATTTTTGTATTTTAAATAGTATGAATGTTCCCAAACATCAATAACAAGTAATGGGATTACTCCCCATTGCGATAGTTTTTCGTGGTTTTCACATTGCAAAATTGTTAGCTTGTCTGTGTAAGGTTGATAACCCAAAATGCCCCAACCGTTCCCGTCCACATTTTTTGATGTCTGGGCTAAATATGTTTTTAGTTTGTCGTAGCTACCAAAATCTTTCTCAATTCGTTTGAGCAAATCGCCTTTCGGTATTGTCGCCTTGTTGGCAAGGTTAGTCCAAAAAATAGAGTGTAAAATGTGTGACGATAAATGGTAAGAGAGTTTTTTTGTCCAATAGTCAACTGTTTCAAGATTGTTGCCGTCCATAGCCTCCCTGATTTTTTTGAGGTCGGTATTAGCAGCCTTTGTCGCACCCCCATGATGAAACGTATAGTGCAAATGCAAAGTTTCGCTGTCCATATACGGCTCTAAAAAATTCTCTGAATATGGAAGTGGTTGCTGAACAAAGTTGCCGTTAGCGTCTACTAACTTATCAATGTTATTGTCTGTTAGATTTTGTGAAAATGCGTTGTTTGTTCCTATAACTGTCGCAGCACTTGTTAAAGCACCAGTTTTTAAAAAATCTTTTCTGTTCATATTTTTGAATTGATAGAGGTTGTCAATTAGTATGTCAGGTAACGCGAAACTTCCAGCATCCCTACTTTGGTTCCAGCAATTTGAAAAACTGATCGAGTTCCGGTAAGATCACAATGCGGGTGCGGCGATTGGCGGCACGGCCTTCTTTGGTACCATTATCAGCTACGGGTTTATATTCGGCACGACCGGCTGCAGCCATTTTTGCGGGCTCCAGGCCATAATCCTTTTGTAAGAGACGCACAATGGTGGTGGCTCTTTTCACACTCAGGTCCCAGTTGTCCAGCAAGGCGGCTCCTTTATACGGTACATTATCCGTATGCCCTTCCACCATAAATTCCATATCGGGCTGGTTCTTCAATACCTGGGCCACTTTGCCCAATACCGATTTGGCTTTATCCGTTACTTCATAACTGCCACTCTTGAATAACAGTTTATCCGAAATATCAATATATACCACTCCTTTATCCACTTTAATATTTACATCCTCATCATCCAGATTACCAATGGCTCCTTTCAGGTTCATCACCAGGGTCATATTTAATGAATCCTTTTTGGCCATCTGCTGCTGCAGGGTCTGGATATAAGCATCCTTTGCCCCGATATTATCCATTGACTTCTTAATACTCTCGGCCTGCTGACTGGAGATGACGGAAAGACTTTCCAGTTGTTTCAATGCCTGGTTGTTATTGGATTTCAGGTAATCCACCTGGCCATTCAGATCCGTTACTTTGCTGTTCATCAGGGCGAGTTCTCTTTCCAGGGTTTCTTTCTGACGGGCCAGTGTGGCTTTTTCAGTAGCACATTCGGCCAAATCAGATTCAGCGATGGTGTACTTTGCTTCCAGTTTTTCGTATTCCGCTTTAGCGGTTTTAAATTTCTTACTGCTTACACAGGAAAACAGCAACAGGGGGGCGGTGGTCAACAGGACCAGCTGTCGGATTTTCATACAATTAATTTTATATTAAAAATAGAATAACGGTTCCGCCTCAGCGGACCGGCCTTAACGTTGCAAAGATAAAGGCACAAAAGTCAACAGGCTAAGTTGGATTGTTAATATACAAAGACCGTCAAAATTTCATCAGTTGCAAACAATAGCAGATATTGCAGCACCATTGAAACAACTATGAAAGATAAACGCCAGGCTGCGGTTGGATTTATCTTCATTACATTAATCATAGATGTAATGGGATGGGGATTGATTATACCTGTCATGCCCAAACTGATTGCTCAACTGAAAGGGATCAGCATCAATCAGGCCAGCTCAGAAGGCGCTTTACTGATCTCCGTTTACGCCATTACCCAATTCATTTTTGCTCCCATCATCGGCAACCTGAGTGATAAATACGGACGCCGGCCTGTATTACTGGCTTCCCTGCTTGGGTTCGGTATTGATTATATTATACTCGCCCTCGCCCCTGATTATATCTGGCTTTTTGCCGGGAGGATCATTGCCGGCATAACCGGTGCCAGTTTTACCACTGCTTCCGCCTACATCGCTGATATCAGTACCCCCGAAACACGTGCCAAAAATTTTGGTCTGATCGGTGCTGCCTTCGGCATAGGCTTCGTTATAGGGCCTGCCCTGGGCGGTTTGCTGGCCGGATTAGGACTGCGGGCCCCTTTTTATGCTGCGGCGATACTGTGCCTTTTAAATGCCCTGTATGGTTATTTTGTACTACCCGAATCCTTATCCAGGGAAAACCGGCGGCCCTTTGATTGGAAAAGAGCTAATCCATTGGGAGCCTTACGTTTATTAAAAAAGTATCCGGGGATCGACGGACTGGCCCTCTGCTTTTTCCTGATTTACCTGGCCGCCCAGTCTGTTCAGGGTAACTGGAATTTTTTCACCATGTATCGCTTTAAATGGAACGAAAGCACGGTCGGTTTATCGCTGGCGGCTGTGGGAATCCTGGTAGGAGCAGTTCAGGCGGGACTTACCCGGGTGGTCAACCCCTGGCTTGGCAATGAAAAATCAGTCTATTCCGGACTGTTATTATATACACTTGGTCTGGTCCTTTTTGCCTTTGCCACCGAGGGCTGGATGATGTTTTTATTCCTGTTGCCTTATTGCCTGGGTGGAATTGCCGGCCCGGCCCTGCAATCGATCCTGGCCGGGAAAGTGCCCCAAAATGAGCAGGGAGCCCTCCAGGGTACGCTGACCAGCCTTATGAGCCTGACGACGATCATAGGACCCCTGATCATGAATAACCTTTTTGAGTACTTCACCACGCAAGCCGCCCCCTTCTATTTTCCGGGCGTGTCTTTCTTGCTGGGCGCGGTTTTCATGCTGTTCAGTGCCATCATTGCCTGGGCCGTTCTGAACCGCGAAAAAGGGGCTAAAAAAGAGAGCGCAGGCTGACCTAATTAAACTCATAAACAAAGATGATGAAACGCATTAATCGGTAACCGGGTTTTTCAGATTTTTACAGGACTGAAATAATTACTTCGTTTCAGTGCCACGATTGCCCGCCTTTTTTATAATTTCCAACTAAACACTCTTTTTATGTCACAACAATCCAACTTTTTTGCCATGGAAACAGCCCCTGCAAGAGCAGAGCTGGAAACATGGGTTAAGCAAATGGCTTCTTTCTGTGAAGCGTCTAAAGTACACTGGTGCGATGGTTCTAAAGAAGAATACGACAGTCTTTGTCAGCTCCTCGTGCAAAAGGGAACCTATATCAAACTGAATCCTGAAAAGCGACCCAATAGTTATGCCTGTTTCAGCGACCCAAGTGATGTGGCGCGTGTGGAAGACAAAACCTTTATCTGTTCCCTGCGTAAAGAAGATGCAGGCCCTACCAATAACTGGATGGAACCGGTAGCCATGAAAAAGAAACTGCAGGACCTGATGCAGGGTTGTATGAAAGGCCGTACCCTGTACGTGATTCCTTTCTGTATGGGCCCTTTAGGTTCTCCGCTCTCCCGGTATGGTGTACAGATCACCGACTCTGAATATGTGGTAACCAATATGCGGATTATGACCCGTATGGGCAGTGAAGTGTTGCCGTATCTGCAAAAGAAAAGCTACGTAAAATGTATGCATACCGTGGGTGCCCCGCTGGAAGGCGGACAGGCGGATGTAAGCTGGCCTTGTAACCCGGATGTAAAATATATCTCGCATTTCCCTGAAGAAAGACTGATCATTTCGTATGGTAGTGGTTATGGCGGAAACGCCCTGATGGGCAAAAAATGTTTCGCCCTCCGTATTGCCTCTGTGATGGGACGTGAAGAAGGATGGCTGGCTGAACACATGCTGATCATGGGCGTGGAATCACCTGACAAGAAAAAAACCTATGTAGCCGCAGCCTTCCCCAGTGCCTGTGGTAAAACCAACTTCGCCATGCTGATTCCGCCGAAGGAATTTGATGGCTGGAAAGTCACCACCGTGGGTGACGATATCGCCTGGATCCATAAAGGAACAGATGGTGGTTTGTATGCGATCAACCCTGAAGCCGGTTATTTCGGTGTGGCTCCGGGTACCAACTACAAAACCAACCCCAATGCGATGGAAAGCATCAAAGCCAATACCATCTTTACCAACGTGGCCATTACCCCTGATAAAGACGTATGGTGGGAAGGACTGACCAAAGAAGTTCCGGAAGGACTGACCGACTGGCACGGTAAACCTTTTGATCCCGCAGCAGGCAAACCAGCCGCACACCCCAACTCCCGCTTTACTGCCCCTGCTTATCAAAATCCGGCTATTGACTCCGATTGGGATAATCCCAATGGTGTGCATATTGAAGGATTTATTTTCGGCGGACGCAGAAGCACCGGTGTTCCCCTGGTATACCAATCATTTAACTGGAACTTTGGCGTATACCTTGCCACTACCATGGGTAGTGAAATGACCGCTGCCGCTTTCGGTGAAATCGGTAAAGTACGCCGTGACCCGTTTGCCATGCTGCCATTCATGGGTTACCATATTGGCGACTATGTAAACCATTGGCTGCAATTCGGCCGCGACCTGCCGAATGCCCCCAGGATTTTTGGTGTAAACTGGTTCCGTAAAGATGAAAACGGACAATTTATATGGCCGGGATTCGGCGACAATATCCGTCCGCTGAAATGGATCGTGGAACGTATACGTGGCAACAGTTCATCTGTGGAAAGTCCCATCGGCTGGATGCCCCGTTACGAGGATATCGACTGGACAGGACTTGATTTCAGCAAAGAAGATTTTGCCAGAATCATGACGGTTGACCGCGAACCCGGCAAACAGGAACTCCTGTCTCACGAAGAATTATTTGAACGCATGTATGATAAACTGCCTAAAGAATTTTTCTTTATGCGCGAACTGCTCCTCTCTGCCCTGTGGCGTTCCCCGGAACATTGGGGATTGCAACCGGAGAGGCATTGACCTCTGGCTGATTGCTTGACAACTACTCCCCTTTACCTGCCGGCATCTGTAAGGATGCCGGCGGTTCAGGGAATCCATTCATTTAATCAATATAATCTATGCCAGTCTGGTTAAATGATCTCTTCACCAAAACCTCCATTGCCCAGTCCGTTATTATCTATGGCCTGGTCATTGCCTCAGGTATCTGGTTGGGCCGTATCAAAATTGCCGGCATCTCCCTGGGAATTACCTGGGTGTTATTTGCGGGGTTGATATTTTCCTATTCCGGTGTTGAGATCGATCCTTCCACGGAACACTTCGTGAAGGAATTCGGCCTTATTCTTTTTGTGTATTCAATCGGTCTGCAGGTGGGTCCGGGTTTCTGGGCTTCCCTGAAGAAAAATGCCATGACCAACAATCTGCTGGCCCTGGCTATTGTCAGTATAGGAGTGATCATTACCGTTATACTCTACTTACTGAGCAGCAACAGCATTGCGGTCATGGCCGGTGTGATGAGTGGCGCGGTTACCAATACCCCCGGTCTGGCGGCGGCGCAGGCTGCTGTGAGCGATATGCATGCCGTTGGTACGGATAAATCACTGATCACACTCGCCTATGCGGTGGCCTATCCCCTCGGGGTTTTTGGTATTATCGGGGCCCTGCTGATTCTGAAGCGGGTGTTCAGGGTCAATATTGAAGAAGAACAGGAACTGCACCGTAAACTAGGTTATCTGCGGGGCAACCGTCCCGTGTCTATGCACCTGCAACTGGAAAATAAACAACTGGTGGGTCAGCCTTTACGCAAACTCTTCGATCTGCTGAAAGAGCCGGTAGTGGTCTCCCGTATGTTTCATGGCGGGGAAATTATCACACCCACTCCTGATCTGGTGCTGGAAGCAAATGATGTATTACTGGTGGTGGCTACCAAGCAGGAAATGGAACAGCTGAAATTACTGATCGGACCGGTCAGTACGATGAACCTGAAAAATGCGAAGGAAAGTGACCTGATCTCCCGGATGATTGTGGTAACCCGGGCGGCGGTAACCCATAAGCGGTTGGGTGATATTCCGGAACTTCATCAACAGGAATTTACACTAACGCGACTGGCCCGGGCAGGCATTGAGATGGTACCACACGGAGATATTTTCCTGCAACTGGGTGATACCATTAAAGTAGTAG